>JAOAPL010000350.1 GCA_025462925.1 Acidobacteriaceae bacterium | reverse complement strand
TCCCTCCACATCTCAGTAACGATTCTCTTGCTGCCAGGAACGAACGGGCGCTTGAGCTGGCCCGACTGCTAAGGCTGAATTCCTAGTGGTTGCTCCCCCGCAAGTTCATGTACCACAAGCCTTTACGCCTCGAAGGTCAATGACTTCGGTAACTTTCGCGGGCGGATTCTGCCATGTAGTCTGCGATTGATGTCCAACGAATCTGCCAATTCAGCGAGCGGTTCTGCCAAGGCGGTGCGGTCGCGCTATGCAGAAGTGCAGAACGCGCCGCGCTTTCCGGTCAAGCTGCCAATTTCCATCAAGTCGGAAGCGGGAGAGAGCAGCAGCACCGAGAGCGACAACATTTCTGCCAACGGCGTGCTGTTCCATCACGACCTGGATATGCCTGTCGGCTCGACGATTGACTTCACAATTTCGCTTCCCGCGGAAGTTGTCGGCGCAGACGCTGACGTGCGGGTGGAATGCCGTGGGCGCGTGGTCCGCAGCAGCGTGGAGCAAGGACGCCGTGGAGTTGGGGTGCTGATCGACGAATACCGATTCGAACGCCGCCAGGCGCGGAACGGATAACCAATGGCCAGCGCAGCTTTGAGCATGGGAGACGGAAGAGTGGCCCCTCCGGAGATGGAGAGCAGGGAGCAGTTTATTCGCGTGATCGTGGCCGACTCGCAGGCGATCTTCCGCGCGGGACTGCGCAAGATTTTTGCAGTTGAGGACGACATCCGGGTGGTGGGACAGGCAGAAACCCTGCCGCAAGCCATCTCTGCCGCGAAGAAGTTCAATGCTGAAATCCTGATATTCGAAGCGGCGCTGGCTGAGAATCCAGCCGACGCGCTTCAGGAACTGTTGAAGCAGGCCACGGGTTTGCGCGTTGTTGTGGTGACCGAAACGCCCGATCAGGACCTGACCCTGGATTTATTTCGGCGCGGCGCTCACGCGGTTGTGTCGCGCGAGATTGATTCGGAGATATTTGTGGAGTGTCTACGGAAGGTGGCCCAAGGCGATCCCTGGCTGGAGAGCCACGCAGTGAAGTGGGTGCTGGAGGCGTACCGCACACAAGGACTGCGGCCACAATCGTCCCGCGCCAAGGCGCAACTCACTCCCAAAGAGGCGCTGATCGTCTCCTGCGTCACGCAGGGAATGAAGAACAAAGAGATTGCCATTAAAGTGGGAACCACCGAGCAGGTGGTGAAGAATTATCTGCGCAAGGTGTACGACAAGCTGGGCGTCGCGGACCGCCTCGAGCTTGCGCTTTACTGCCTGAATAGCCGGGTGCTGCAGGATGCCAAGCAGGCTCCGCCGGCGGTCCAAGGTCCGCGGCAGCCGAAAGAGCAAACCGACTCGCCGAAGCCTGAAACTGCCGACACCACGCCAGAAAAACTGTCCTGACGTTCTGCTCTGCTCCCGCGGCGAAAAATCTCCGCAAATGCGTTCAAACCAGCTTGCGTCCAAAGCAGGTTGGAACAGAAGCAGGTTGCGATCAAGGCTCCCGCCCCATAAAATCGAAGGGGCAGGTTTTCCGCCTGCATTTTTGTTCCTCGCAGTAGCTTCCTAATAGCGCCGGAGAGATGGCCGAGTGGCTGAAGGCGCACGCTTGGAAAGCGTGTTTAGGGGAAACTCTAACGTGGGTTCGAATCCCACTCTCTCCGCCAGTTCTTTAAACACAATAATTTAGGAGTGTGGCTACCATAGGCGGCTACCTGAATTCCTGATTCTTCCTTGATTCTCAGTATTTGGGCTCAGAGGAAGAAATCATGACCGTGAGCCTGTGGATTCGAGAACGCGTAGGCGGCAAACGCACCTACAGAAAACCTAATAAGAAGAAAACTTACCCTGAAGGCACTGTCTTTTGCCTGCGCTATTCTGCTGGTGGGAAACGGCGCTGGGAAACCCTCAATGTAAATGGCCTCACCGCCGCTCTGGCGGCAAGGGCAACCAAGGAAGCGGCACTGCTATCAGTGCCTATGACCCCATCCCGCCCGGCAAAGCGGATCAACGTGGACGATGCCATATCGGGCTACCTGAGGACCGTTGCCGCCACGCTCGCCCACAAGACGTGGTTGGCATACTCGCTTGCGCTGACCGAATTCCGCAAGGCCTGCACTAAGGAATGGCTTGACCAAATCGACCGGAGTGACCTGACGGCACTCGTCATGGCGCAGAAGCAGGACGGGCAGGACGACCGCACGGTCGCAAACCGCGTATCTGGAGTCGTGACCTTCTTGCGGGCGCACGGCAACGTCACTGTTACCCTGCGGCCCAAATACACCGAGAAAAAAGTGAAGGCATACTCGGTCGAGGAACTTCGTGGCCTCAACACCGCCTCGACGGACGAAGAGTTGCAGATTTGGCAATTCTTTCTCGGCACAGGCTTTCGAGAAGACGAAGTCTCCCATTCCTGCGACACTGATGTCGATTTCAAATTGAAGACGATTAGTGTACTGGAGAAGCGGAAATGGAACTGGAAGCCAAAGGATAAGGAGGAACGTACCGTGCCCATCCCGGATTCACTCCTCGAACTGCTGAAGGTGCGCAAGGTGATGCATCCGGATGGCTGGCTGATCTTTCCTAACACAGAGGGAAATCCCCAAGGTCACTTTTTGAGAATGCTAAAAGAACGAGCGCTCGACGCCGGGCTGAACTGCGGGCATTGCACAGGCATGCTGGGTGGCAAAGAGGTTTCCTGCAAGAATGCCGCATGCTGTGAACATTGGATTCTGCACCGCTTCCGCAAAACGTTTGCGACATTTCATCATGCAAATGGAGTTCCAGCACGGACGATCCAACAGTGGCTCGGTCATGAGTCACTGGAAACTACTCTGCGTTATCTCGCAGATGCGGAACTAGGAAGCGAAAAGACGCGCACGCAGGTTAATGGCAGCTTTGCTGAAATAGATCGAGTGTGAAGCAATAGCGTTCAGTGATGGTCAAACTACTATCCGGTAACGCCGCAGCAGTGATGAACTGCTGGATGCATCCCGCGTTTTATATGGCCCGCCATGCGGCGGAGCTCCCGCCAAAGTCGCTGACTGGCTAGATGATCGGGAAGTCGGCTGATGGCGGGTGCGGGTACAGGTCGAAACAACGGGACAGGCGGCTATAAACTAGAACACCGCCTCAACCTGCGAGAGCCATCTTTCGGGATGGCTTTTTCTTTTTGCCGAAATAATTTTCCCCGCTCCGAACTTTTCACTATTCGGGTTCATCCAACCCGTAGGAGCAAGGAACAAAACATGCGACACATTGAAGTCATAGACCCCATCACCCGAGCACAGAATGAAGGCATCCCGTGCCCACATTGCAAGAGCAAGAGCGGGCACTACATCATTTGTCCAACAATTAACCGCGCCGAGGTGCAGAGCCGTGCTGCAAAGGGTGGGGCATGATCCAAATGACCGACCCATTCCGGACCTCAGCAAGGATTTCCGAGGGTCCCGATTTGCTGGAAGCAAACATGTCCCTTGTAGCGTGGATCATTACGAAGACAATGCAAGGATCAGTCGCGGTACAGAACTCAACTGCCACCCTCGGTGTCAGCGTGCAATTCGTCTTTTGCCGAAAATAGAGCAAACAATTCTCTCTACTAAGCTGCTTTCAAATTTCGTTGTAACTTTCCGGGATTCTGAGTGCATCTAAATAGCAGTGACTGATACCGCCTGTTGGAGGGTGTCCGGGGGTCATGCAAGGGCCAAGCGGCCCGGCCAAGGAGCAAGGCAGAGTCCCTAAGACTCGCGAACATTCAAACAATCGAGCCTAACCCGCCCCACTAATCACGGATTAGCTCCTGAAAAAGGAGCTATACCTGTCTTTACAACATCAGCATGACACCACGGCTGCGCTTACTCAGCCGCAGCCCACTACAGCGCCCGATGGTGCTAAAGCCGGGAGCATCCCGGTTTCGGCATGCGCAGAAGTAACAACCACACGGACAGAGCCCATCGCTCTGCCTCCCACAACAGCGCAAGGCAAACCTCTCAGCCGGAATTCGAAGAAGGGCGCTGCTCAGACGGCGGCTAATGCCAACACGGAGAGGTTCAACAACGGCAACGCATAGTCCGCATACCCGATCTCAGTCCAGAAAACCGCGCCAAATGTCGTGGTTTTCAAAAGCCAATTCAACCACTCGATCATTCTTCCGCCCGCGATTGACGCTCTATTCGGCTTGACCTCCGACGAACGTTTCGCAGAGGTTAAGCGCGTTTGTGAGCGGGACGAGGTCGAGGCTCTCAATACTTTCGTCGCGCCACTGACGAACTGGATGAATGACGTTGACTACGTACTCGACAACTACAGCGATGTGGTCGATGCGCTCGAAGATCACTTCAACAAGCCCGGCCGGCCCGACGCGACACGCGCCACTTGGGGAAGCCTGAGGTTCGAGTCCGAGATGCTCAACTATATCGACGAGAAGTTCGGGTACATGACCGACACACCAATAAGCTGGGGCGGAATCTGCCACGTGTTTTTCAATCGCAGCATTCGTACCATGCAGCGCCGCCAAGCGTACAAGGCAATGCTGACCAGCGGAGACACCGTGATCCCACCAAAGAAGGGCAACGGCAAGCCTTCCGGCAAGGCCAGCTCGACGAAGAACACCGTTGACGAAGCCGAATACAACGACGTGAAGAATGTTGCTTCGCTTGCGGTCAAGTGGGCTTCCGAGGCCCCGGACAGCAGCTACGCCCAAGCGATTATGAAGCTCGCCGCTGAACGTGCTAAGCGGCTCGGCCAGAACGCACCGTCGTTTGTGTTGAAGTCGGATGCCAGGCCCGTCATCACCACGCCGAAGGCGTTGTTCGACTTCCTCAACTCTGAGTACATTAATGTGCTGGACGATGTGTTCAACCCCGAGTCCGAGCCAAAGGAATTCGCCCGCAAGCTTGCAGAGTTTGCGCGTGAAATCGCCCGCGCATTCCATGGCAATAAGATCGTTGTTGAAATCACCGTGGATGAAAAAACACAATGAGCCCGGATACCGCTGTCCCGTGCACGCTCACATTTGCAAGCGAGAGCACAAATCGTTGTGATTTTCGATCTAGCACTTCGAAACGTCGGTGCCATTGGAGTGGTTATTGGCATTGCGAGCACGGAAACTGGTGCCGCATTCATCAGAAGACGGCTAAGTACCCTTCACCGCACTTGAAGGCGGCGCAGCGTGAACTCGTGTCGGAAGCAGTATCAGAGAAAGTTGAAGGATATGAATGCAGGCTCTGCGGCAATGGCTTCACAGCTGATGCAGCATGGCAGCACTATCAAACGCACGTAAAAAACGGCGAGTAAGGCGATTACTTACCCGGACACAACCAATAGCATTACAACTGCGAAAGAATGTCAGCCACTTCCCAACTCTGCTCTACGGTTTGCGCGTCGCAGGAGTATTATCCTCCAAGTCCTTGATATCGTCGATCAAAACCTCGAATGCACTGTAGCTGATTGGCCCGGCGACATGATGCAGGACGTAGAGGATCGCTGCGCTCACGTGCTTATCTCTCCATGTGCCGTCCTTCACCCGCTTCGACACTACACCGGGAACCCAACCGTCCTCGCCACGGATGGCGAAGAATTCCTTCTCCTCCTGTTTGGTGGGGTGTCGGAATTCATACTTGGCCACCCTTTCCCGGCGCTCCTGCTGATCCTGCTCAAATGCCTCTTTAGCCTTGCGCTCTGCTTCCTGCGATCCAATGAACTCGATGGGTGCTCCACAGACGTAGCACCAGTCGGTATCGTTCAAAAACGCCGCCTTGCCCTCAAACCGGTGATCGCAATATGACCATGGACGAATCTGACCATGTACAGCGGAGTGTCCTACCCAACCGGATGTCTGCCAGTTCCAAGGCGCATTGATTTCATCCCTATTGCCTTTGGCTTGGCAACCGCGCTTTGCGTCGTCCGCCAAGAGTTGTTCCTCGACCAAGTCCCTCGCGTGGTCGTAGTGGGCAGCGAAGTAGTGGAAGTCGAACGGACGCTTGCGTCCTTTATAGTAGGCAATCCTGCCGCTCAGGATTGTTTCCATGACGAAGGAGACTTCGTCCACGCGTTTCGTGCTGAGAAGTTCCCAGCAGGCAAAAACATCCCGCCATTTGTTGGCTTCCATCCGGGTCTTGCTTCCCGCCAGATTGTAGAAGCCCGTGATGACGGGATGGTACCAATCGTTTCCGTCCTCGATAAGGGGATAGTTCTTGGCCACGTAGTTTTCAAAAGTATAGGGGTCTTCAAATTTTGAAGAAGGGGGCGTGGAGGATTTTTCAACTGACAGTGACGGCGCAGCCGGAACGGCTGATTGACTGACTGACTGCTTTTGATTCTCTGGTGAGAGTGGTGAGTCTATTGATGTAACTACTGGTGTGACTATTGGTGTATACGCGGAAGCTTCACCA
>JAOAPL010000345.1 GCA_025462925.1 Acidobacteriaceae bacterium | reverse complement strand
CTCCACCTGCAGATCCGTGACGGAAGCCAGCCACTCCCGGCTCTCCGCTCCAAAGCGCTCAATATTGGGTTTGCCGAAATCCTTTTTGGCCCAATCTGCGTCGCTGACAACATAACTATCAAAGAAGCGTGAATAGTCTTCCTGCGAGAGTGTCTGATAGGAAAAGAGAGCCAGCGGATGTTCGCTAGACGCCCACTCCCGTCCTGACTTCTTATCACGCAGCCGGCGAATGGCTCCGCTCTTTGGATCGATCCCCACGATAAAATGCGGTGTCTCGATCTCGCTTCCAGCCGATTGGGCATGAGGATGCGTTAGGCGCGGCGGAACCGCTTCAAGATTACGGACTGCTGTCTGCGCCTGCTCATGCAATTGCGGGGGCAGGGTGGCGATCCCAGCGAAGAGGTCTTCGCGCGTCTCCTGCCAGCTAAACTGGACGACCTTATAGTTCTTGGTGTCGAGCATCGCAGCGAGATCGCGGGGGACGTAGTGGTCGAAATCGAGCCAGGTTTTGGTATCGGTGCCCCAAGTGTGTTCAACCTCCAACAGCAGATGACGGAGCAAAGCGACGTCCGTGGCATCGCCAACGGCAAAGTTTCCCTGAGCTAGCCAGCCTTGGCGCAACCGGTCGACCTCGCGATACCTGGCTAGCTTCAGAGGGTCGCTGGCGACCCCGTGGATCCAGGTGTCCCCGATTTCGCTAGTGAGCACTGGCAGGGAGCCTCGGTGCGGCTCGACCGCATTCGCAATCTCGCTCAGGTTCGTAGGGATAATCTGGGCGTTGGGAAATTGGCCACTTAAAGCGGAATAGGTCTGGTGAATTTCTTCTAGGGTGTGCGGGCCGCTGTTGTCGTCGCGTACAACTATGGCGATGGCCAGATCGGAATCCGGCACACGCACGACGCTACCGTAGCCGTGGTGATACATGACCACGAGCGTTGATCCACCCGGATCCTTCCAGAGAAACAACGGGGGAACTTCCGCGGGCGTACTCGCATCGTTCACGCCGATATCCAGAAACTTCACGCCGTGCGCGGCCAGTGGAGCAATCAAGCCGCGGGTGTGGCCAGGCACGTCGGTCATCTTGGCGCCGGTCGTACTTTTGCCAAAACGCCGGTCCAGCGTCTGCGACAGGCCGATGCCTCCAGATATCATCGATTCGTCCATCAACTCAGTCTGCCAGGTGAATGGGAGGGCATGCCATGCGATGTCGCCCATGGAGATGGCCTTCTCCATCCGTGTGCGTTCCTCGGGCGTTGCCTGCTCCAGGTATTCGTAAAGCAGCCATGATCCCGTGGTCCACACATAGCGATAGCTGCCAGACTGGCGTAGTTGGCTGGCGAGATCCATGGCTCGCGGGAAAAATTCCGTAATGTACCGGTGAACCACGGCTGTCTGCGTGTCAACAAAACCAGCGTCGAAATGACACTTGAACATAACCAAGACGCGCCTCACTCCAGGATCAACCGCTGGCGCGGTGGAAGAAACTTGGAGCGCGAGCAAGGCTGGCGCGTTCGATAACAATGCGCTGCCCAAGACGGACTTTATGAATTCACGACGCTGCATGCCTCACCCAGAGTGGAACCGTTGTCATCCTAGCCGAACGACAAGCGGATCGTGCATTCGCCCAAAATATTGGAGTTACCTCCAGACCAGAGTTGCGATCGAGTGCTCCTCTAATGGAACCATGGCAGAATTAAGTCCCTGATTTACCTGAATTGTCCGCGCAGCCCCGAGGTTAGTAAGTATGAGGACTTTTTTGCCTCCTGGATTCTCTACCGCCACATGACCAAGATTGACAGCCTGGCTTTGAGATTCAAAACGCCGAGCTCCCCTCTGAATCGTGCGGGAAAAATGCGCCAGTGCCCAATACTGGCCGCTGCGAATTACCTCTTGAGTATGTGGATTGATGATTAGAATACCTCCGCAGGGATATGGCCCTATGTTGGGCTTGCCATGCTCATCGGTGGCAACGTTCCATGCCGTGGCAGAACGGCACCAGTTGTTTAGCACGGCGGTATAGGTTCCGCTCCACTTAGTCCAGTCATCCTGATAATGCGGATCGTTATAGTCGGTGCTACCTTCCGTAAAGTACATTTCGGCTTCAGGGTGGGCGGCGTGCACTTTGCTCATCATGCTGGGTTCTCCGACGTAACCGTGCCAAGCGACTGAATTTGCATACCTCCGAAAATCGGGATCGTCGAGTTGAGATATCACGCGCCCCCAATACACATAGTTATGATCCAACATCCATATCTTGGTGGGCGTATTTGTCTTTTCAAACAGTGGCCCGAGGTGTTCGATGATGAATTCGGTGTCGCACTCCTGAGACCACGTACACGCAGGCATTTGACCATGTTGGTCAGTATCAATTTCGTTCTGCGTAGTGATAGCTTGGATCGTCACACCTTCTGCTGCATAAGCCTGCAAAAACTTTAGAAGATATTGGGCGTATGACGACAGGTATTGACGGCTCATTGAGCCTCCCAGCATGGACTTATTCCACTTCATCCAACCGGGCGGGCTCCATGGGGAAGAAAAGTAAAATACATCGGGATTGATCTCGCGCACTCGACGCAACACCGGGAGAATATATTCGCGATCATGGTCGATGGAGAATCGCCTGAGTTCCGGATCGGCATCTCCCTCGTCGTAGCTGTAAAGCGTCGCTGCGGAATCGGCCGCTCCGATGCACGTGCGGTTAACGTTTAGTCCCATTTCCGATGGATGAAACATTTCGTGGAGCAACTGCTCTCGGAGCGGCGTGTGAAGTTGATTGATCAGGTAGCAGGAGGCATCAGAGAAGCAGCCTCCAAATCCCAGAATGTCCTGGAACTTGTTCGCAATGATGAGTTGAATGGAGTCAGTAGAAGGTGGGCTCGATGCTGGTTGCCATTGAATCGGACGCCCGGCTGCAAAACGTTGTTTCCCGTTCGTAAACCAGACTGCAATCTCTGATACCGGCTGCCTTATATCTGCATCCGGAACGAAGCCGGCAGGAGCCAAGGTTTCCGCGCTCACGGAGAGCGACGGTGAGGCGCCTGCACCTATTGCTCCCAGGCTCAATGCGGAAGCCTTAAGAAAGGCTCGTCTTGAATTCAGAGTTTTCTTTCGTTTCACGCTATCTCGCTCTGGTCTACCGGCTCTTTATGTGTATTGGGAAATTCCATTTGCTGGGCAGTGGCGGCTTGCGAAACCATCAAGCAAAGAATAAATCCGATTGCAGACCTGGTCATAAAAAGGATGGACACGATGTTTTTTTTGAGGCTCTGGACGGCTTGGACTGATATCTCTATCACATCCGGCGAAGGCCAGATCATTCAGATGGCCCACTTCACCAGCGGACCATCTTAGCTATGAAATGACTTGCTTACCTAAAAAATCAGCTTGAGCGAGAGCTGCATGATCCTAGGCGGATTCGCCGCTAGAACCTGGCCAAATGTGGCGCTATTGACGTTACCATCTGGCAAAAGAAACTGGGCATGGTTGAAGGCATTAAAGAGTTCGGTGCGGAACTCGAGATTGACTCCTTCTTTGATGGTGGTGTCTTTCAGTAGCGCGATGTCCCAATTGTTCAAACCCGGCCCGGAGAAGAACCTCCGCCTCGCCGTTCCCAGCGTCCCCAAGTTTTCCACAGTGAATAACGACGTATTGAAGTATGGCTTCCCTGAGCGGGGATCACTGATATTTAGCGAACCCGGTGTGAAGTTCGGGGTATCGACGGGGAGCGAGATGGCCCCTGCGCCACTGGTGCCTAGCAAAGATCTGTCGTCGGTTTCAGTGAGCGTCACAGGCAGGCCGGTTGAGAACCTGGTGATGCCGCTCAATCGCCAGCCTTTTACCAGCCTGCTAGGGCCGGGAATACGGTCGAAGGGCAACTGGTAGTCATAACTGATTACGAAGTTGTGTCTGATGTCGAAGGCCGAGAGCGACCTCTGATTCAGATCCAGCGGATTGATCTGCTCGCCATATCCAGAACCATTGTCCAAGGACTTGGAGTAGGTATAACCTGCCAAAAACTCGAAACGGGAAATCCGTTGCCGGACACTCAATTGCAGCGAGTTGTAGCTAGACTTTCCGCTGGTGATGAAATAGCCGTCACTGCTGAAGTTCGGGCCGAAAGGACCACGCGTACTATTGATCGTGCCTCCCGTGACCGGGTGGTACACTCCATTTTCTCCGCCAGGCCCGCAGACGACTCCATCCGTGACTTGTGGTAGCTGGCTGACGCTCAAGCAAACGGATGGGTTCCCTGCGTTTGCCTCCAGCGATGAAAGCAAGTGATGGCTCTGAGTTCCTACGTAGCTTGCGGTGAATAAGGTCGCCGAACCAAGTTGCCGTTCAATGGACAGTTGGTACTCCTCGGTGTACGGCAAAACATTCTTGTACCAGAACGCGGGAGAGGTACCGATTGGCAAGTAGTTCGCCCAATTGATTGTAGTATTCGTCGACGGCAGAGCCACCGGAAACCGCTGGCCCTCGATGTTACCGGTACCGCGATCCACAAAGGGTGTAACAAATTGTGGCGGTACCGGGCTGCCATAGAAGATGCCGAACGGAGCATCCCCGATTTCGTTGAAGTTCGTAGCTCCCTCGAAGGTGCTATAGAACTTTCCCCAGCCCAGTCGCACGCTCGTCTTACCCGGTCCGCCAGTTAACATCTTCAGCAGGCCGTTTTCTGATGAAGGCGAATAGGCTAATCCAATGCGAGGAGCAAAATTGTTATATCGGGTTGGTGCCAGTGTGCTGGGAATTCCGGGATCGCCGGGAAAAACCCATCCCTTGGGCGAGCCGGGGAATCGTACAGATTGCAGACCGGGAACTAGCGTTTCCAATTGGCCGTTCTTTTCCGACCAGGGTCTGCTCACGTCCCACCGCAGTCCATAGTTAAGAGTCAAATTCGGCCTTACGCGCCAGCTATCCTGGGCGAACAGGCCGATATACCGCGAACGTCCGTAGGAAGGAAACCCCTGCCCTTGCGAATAGTTGGTCGGTGCGCCGATAAGAAAGTCGGCAAAATCCACTCCTGTTTCCGCACCGTTAAAGGTGAAGTCGCCGTTCGACCCTCCGTTGTATTCCGTCAGCTGGTTGTAACGGAACTGTCCGCCGAAGGTCACAGTATGGGTTCGGATCACTCTGCTGAAATTGTCCATGACCTGAAACGTGGTTTCGGTGACGCCGAGGGGACCGCCGGACGCGCCAAATGAAAAGTTGTTGAGATGGATGTTTGGAACATGGGCGTATTGGGGAAGCGAAGGTGAAATTCCCAGGGTGTTGGCTCCTTCCTGAAAACCCAGCGAGGCAGGCGTTACACCCGTGCCTCCTGTGGGTTTATGGATGAGGTATCGGAGCCGCGTAAGTCCAAGGCGCAGCTCAGTCACCGACGCTGTGCCCAGAGTCTTCGAATCTCCTACATTCACGACCTGGGAACGGCCGGTGAAGTCGCTGCCAAAGCCGGGAAGGAATATATTCGGCACGCTCTGGCGATATTGGTCAAAGAAATA
>JAOAPL010000315.1 GCA_025462925.1 Acidobacteriaceae bacterium | reverse complement strand
GACTTGAAGCGGCTGGATCTGGCGTGAAAGGCAGTTGTTAGCAATTAGCCGTTAGCATTTAGCGGTTTAGCGGCGATATAAGGCTCCAGCGACATTGGCGTAGAAGTTTGAGCGCGAGTGCCCGATGCGGACTCTTTGCGTTCTTCCTGTTTTCCTTGGCGCATGCATAACGCCGATTCCTGATATTCCTAACAAGGTCACTTCTGGCAATTCGTGCTCTACTAAATGCTAATGGCTAAGTGCTAACTGCTTATTTCTCGCATACAATTTACAATTCCCATGGTGCGATTGCTCTCTCCCCTATGAAGCGCGTGAAAGCTATTTATCCCGGATCGTTTGACCCGCTCACCAATGGTCATTTGGACTTGATCGAGCGCGGCAGCAAGATTTTTGACGAGCTGGTCGTCGCCATCCTGCGCAACTCCGAGAAGGCACCGCTGTTCTCAGTGGAAGAGCGGATGGAGATGCTGAAGGAAACGACCAGCCATCTCGAGAATGTCTCCGTGGACACCTTTGAGGGGCTGCTGGTGGATTATGTCGCCAAGCAGAATGCACGCGTGGTGTTGCGCGGTATCCGCGCGATCAGCGATTACGAATACGAACTCCAGATGGCGCTGATGAACCGCAATCTCTCGCCTAATATCGAAACGGTTTTCATGATGCCCGCCGACACTTACTCATATCTCAGTTCGCGATTGGTGAAGGAAGTGTTTCAGCTCGGCGGGTCAGTACGCGGGTTGGTACCGCCGATGGTAGAAGAGCGGCTGCGTGAAAAAGTGAATGGCCAACACGCCAAAATGGACGACCAAACCAAGGATCGCAAGGTTGGCAGGAAGTAGGAATTGTTATGTCGGCAACTGCAACAGGCAAACTGGTAAGCGACCGCATCAACCGCATAGAGATTTCGGCGACGTTGGCCGTAGTGAATGAGGCTGCACAGCTTCGCGCCAAAGGCGCGGACCTGGTTGATTTCGGCGCAGGCGAGCCGCACTTCAGCACGCCGCGGCATGTCAAAGAAGCCGCCATCGCCGCCATCAACAATGATTTCACCAAGTACACGGCCGTCGCGGGGATTGCTGAGTTGCGCGAGGCGATCGTAAAACGACACGCGGCTGACTTCGGCTCGAATTACACGGCCAATGAATCCATTGCTTCCACCGGCGGCAAGCTGGCGCTGTTCAATGCGATTCAAACACTGGTCGATCACGGCGACGAAGTCATCATCCCCGTGCCTTACTGGGTCTCATTCAAAGACATTGTGCAGTATGCAGGCGGCACTTGCGTCTATGTCGAAACCGAAGAAGAGAAGGGATTCCAACTCACAGCCGGATTGATCGAGCGCGCGATCACGGATCGCACCAAGGCGATCATCCTGAACACGCCGGGGAATCCATCCGGCGCGGTGATGGACCCGAACGAAATGCGCGAACTGGTTCGCCTGGCGCACAGCCGCGGCATCTACGTGATTTGCGATGAGTGCTACGTTTATCTGAACTACGCGGGCGCTCCGATTTCCGCGGGAGGATTCACCGAGTACAAGGAACATCTGGTGATCATCGGGTCGCTGTCGAAGACCTACGCGATGACGGGATGGCGCATGGGATACGCGTTGGCTCCGCTGCCGATCCTGAACGCAATGCAGAAATTGCAAAGCCAATCAACATCTAGTTCGAATGCGATCGTGCAGAAAGCGGCGGTGGCGGCGATGAACGGGCCGCAGGATTGCATCGCAGAGATGAAAGTGGAATATCTCAAGCTGCGTGACCGTGTGCTGGCTGGCTTGGCTGAAATCCCCGGCATGAAGTGCCAGAAGCCGCAGGGCGCTTTCTATGTGTATCCGAATGTGTCGGCGTTCTTCGGCAAAAAGGGAATCAACTCTGCCGCGGACGTTGCGCGCAAACTGCTGCATGAAGCGCATGTGGTCACCGTGCCCGGAGACGGATTCGGAACCAGCGAGCATATCCGAATCTCCTACGCAGTTGCCCCGAAAGAGCTGGAGCGCGGAATTGCGCGCATGAAGAAGTTTTTTGGCGAGCTCTGACGCGGAGCACACAACGCACGCCTGACAGAATTCTTCTAAGTGAGAGTTGAAAGCGGACGCGCTAGTAATTTGTTCCCATGCCAGAACTTTATCCATTGCTGCTGCTGCCGGAATTTCGCGAACGGGTCTGGGGAACTCGCGATCTGTCGCTGATGTACCCGCACAAATCGGCGCGGCGGCCCGACGGAAAATTCGAGGAGCCGATCGGCGAAGCCTGGCTCACCGGCGATGAATGCCGTGTCGCCAACGGACCACTTGCAGGGCAGACGTTGGGCGAAGTGACGCAACGCTTCGGCCGGGAGTTTCTCGGTGAAGCCGTAAGCGACGCATCGCGCTTTCCGTTGTTGCTGAAGTTCTTGTTCCCAAAAGAAAAACTCTCTGTCCAAGTGCATCCTGATGATGAAGGCGCGCGCGCCGTTGGGCAAGCATGCGGAAAGACTGAATGTTGGTATGTGCTGGCGGCTGAACCGGGCGCGCAAGTGGCGCTAGGATTGAAATCAGGAGTGACGCACGAGCAGGTAGCGAAGGCGATCGCGGCAACCGAGCTTGAGCCCCTGATGAACTGGATCGACGTGAAGCCGGGCGAAATGATTTACGTGGATGCGGGCACGATCCACGCCATCGGGCCGGGATCGATCTTGTTGGAAACCCAACAGAACTCGGACACAACGTATCGCCTGTATGATTATGGTCGCGGACGCGAACTGCACGTGGAGCAAGGGCTGGCGGCAACGAAAGCAAGGACAGCTGCGGGCAAGGTTGCGCGAGTCGCTGGACAAAACGGGGCGCAGAACTTGATCGCGTCACCATATTTCGTTGTCGATAAATCAGTGGTGCGCGAGAAAAAGGAATTCGAGGCGTCCGGCAAATCGGTACACGTACTGGTGGCGCTGGATGGATGCGGCGTGATTGAAGTCGATGGAATGCGTCCGGTCACACTGGCCAAGGGCGAATGTGCGGTGATTCCTGCAGCGGTGACGCGATATAGGATCCAGCCGCAATGGGCTTTGGAAGTGCTGCGCGCTGCGGTGCCCGCGGAGAAATTGCCGGAGCCGATCACGACGCTTTCATAAATCCTCCGCGACTTTGAAAAGAAACCTTCTTGGGGAAAGAGAGCTTCTTGGGAACCAATAAACATTTTTATCCTGTGATCCTCGCCGGTGGCAGTGGCACTCGGTTCTGGCCGCGTAGCCGCAGGAATATGGCCAAGCAGGTGCTTGCGCTGAACGGCAAGGAGTCGATGATCCAGCAGACGGTCTCGCGCTTGGAGCCGCTGGCGTCCGCAGATCGGTTCTGGGTGATCACCAACGAGAACGTCCAGCAGATCATCTGCAAGCAGTTGCGAAAACTGAAAAAGGAGCAGATCGTCGCGGAACCAGCTTCGCGCAATACCGCTCCCGCAATCGGGCTGGCCGCGTTCCTGCTGCATAGAATCGATCCCGATGCGATCATCGGAATGTTTCCCGCAGACCACGTGATCGGAGACGAGAAGCGCTTTCGCACTGACCTGGAGCGCGCGATACAGATCGCCGCGGCGGGCGAGAACATCGTGGTGATGGGCGTCCAACCCACGCGCGCAGAAACAGGATATGGATACATTGAGACCGGCGATCAGCTCAAGCCGGAGATCATGCGTGTCCGCCGTTTCACGGAGAAGCCAAACGCGGAGAAGGCCGAGGAATTTGTTGCGGAAGGAAATTTTTTCTGGAACAGCGGCATTTTTGTCTGGAGCGCGCGGACGCTGGTGAACGCGATGCGGGAGCATCTTTCCGAAACTGCGCCGTATCTTGAGGCAATCGCCGCGGCGTATGGCACGCGCAAGTTCGACGAGACGTTTCGGAAGCTTTATCCCAAATGCGAAAACATTAGCATCGATTACGCGGTGCTGGAACCGCGCTCCGCGAAGGGCGAGCACTCGTCAAACCTGTATTGCATCCGCGCCGATTTCGGTTGGAATGATCTTGGTTCCTGGGCTGCACTTTACGAGCACCACACGGCTGGCTTGGAAGTGCAGAACGGCATTGATGGAGCCGTGAAATCTGAGACTGAAGTCAATGTAGTGGAGAGCAAGGGAAGTTTTTCACTTCATGCCGAAGGAAATTATGTGCATGCGCCGAAGAAGTTTGTGGCGACGATCGGCGTGAAGAACATCGTGGTGGTGGAGACGGATGATGCTCTGTTGATCACCACCCGCGAGCATTCGCAGGATGTAGGCAAGATCGTGAAGCACCTGCAAGAAAAGAAATTGAAGAAGCTGCTGTAAGACCTTTTAGAGATTGAAGACGGAGATCCATGGTAAGTGAGATCAAGTTCGGCACCGATGGCTGGCGCGGCATCATCGCGGACGACTACACATATGAGAATGTCCGACTGGTTGCGACGGCCATCGCTGCATATGTACTGAAGCACGAGAAGAGCGAAAAGGGCCTGGTTGTCGGCTATGACACGCGTTTCGGCTCGCCGCGATTCGCGGAGTTAGTGGCGGAGACGATTGCTGCCTATGGGATCAACGTCACGCTTTCCGATGATTATGTGCCGACTCCCGCAGTGTCATTCGCGGTGAAGCATTTTGATGCCACTGGCGGCGTGGTCATCACCTCCAGCCATAATCCATGGAATTGGAATGGAGTGAAATTCAAGGCTTATTACGGCGGGTCGGCGAAACCGTCGATCATTAAAGGAATCGAGACTGAGCTGCACGCGGGTACGGAGCCGCCGTTGAAGCAGGCGAAAGTCACTCGCGCGGACTTCAAGAAATCCTACGTTGCGGCGCTGAAGAAGTTCGTTGATCTGGACAAGATTGCAAATGCCAATTTCAAGTTTGGAATCGATTGTATGTACGGTTCCGGGCGCGGCGTCTTGGCAGGGATCTTCGCTGAAAAGCAGATCAAGTTCGTAGAGATTCGAGCGGAAGTGAATCCGCTGTTTCCCGGTATTAATCCTGAGCCGATACTTCCGCACGTGAAGGCACTGCAGGAGATGGTCGTCCGCGAGGGCTGCCATGCCGGATTCGTAACCGATGGCGATGCAGATCGCATTGGCGCGGTGGACGAGAAGGGCAACTTTGTCGATTCGCACAAGATCTATTCGGTGATCCTGCGCTGGTTACTGGAGCGCAAGAAGTGGCCGGGATGTGTGGTGCGCGCTTTCAATACCACCAAGATGCTCGACCGCATCGCCGCCAAACATGGGCGCGAGTTGGTGGAGACGGCGATCGGTTTTAAGTACACCTGCGATGTCATGCTGGAGCGCGAAGTCCTGATCGGCGGTGAAGAGTCCGGGGGAATCGGCATCACCCGGCATCTTCCGGAGCGCGACGGATTATTGAATGCCCTGCTGCTCGCCAACGTGATGGCTGATGAATCTAAGACTTTGGGACAGCTTGTTGCCGATCTGCAAAGAGATTTCGGACAGCATCACTATGCGCGATTGGATATGCATATCGCGAATGATGTGAAGGAATCCGCGATCAGACGCGCCAGTGCCGGACTGACTCATCTCGGCCGGTACAAGGTTTTGCGCATGGAAAATCTCGACGGCATCAAATTCTTTTTGGAAACACCTACAAGGAAGGAAGATGCAGAGGCTTGGCTGTTGATGCGGGCTTCAGGCACTGAGCCGCTATTGCGGGTGTACTCGGAAGCTGCTTCGCCCGAGTTGGTGAAAGAACTTCTGGCCGCGGCAGAAGAGTTCGTAAATGAGAAAGCAGTCGTGGGACAAGTAGGATAACGACAATCGATGGCCTCCACTCCGAACCCAGCCACACAACAAGATTCGGCGGAAGCGCGCGAGTACAATCGCAAACGCCGCTGGCTGGAAATTGCTGACGCTGGTATCGGCTTCCTGCTGTTAGTAGTTCTGCTTGTGACAGGTTGGACAACTCACCTGCGCGACCTTGCGCTGAAAGTCGCAGGCGATCGTTACGCTCTAGCCCTCTTCATTTATGTCGTGTTGCTGGCGGCTCTAGCAAAACTTTCGGGAGCCGCACTCGAGTATTACGGTTTTCGACTCGAACATCAGCACAATCTATCCAACCAGAGATTCCGATCGTGGGTGCTGGATGAGTTCAAAGGTTGGGTAGTCGGAATCGTGTTGGGCACGATCGTGGCTGAGTTAGTCTATGGACTGATCCGGACTTCGCCGCAGTTGTGGTGGATATATGCATGGCTGGCGTTCATGGTGCTCTTTGTTTTGTTCGCGCAGATCGCGCCGGTGGTACTGTTCCCACTCTTCTATCGATTTATTCCACTGGAAAATGAAGAGCTGAAATCGCGATTGGTGCGCTTGAGCGAGGCCGCTGGCACGCGTGTTCGCGGCGTTTACGAGTGGAAGCTCTCAGAGAAGAGTAAAAAGGCCAACGCTGCGCTGACGGGACTGGGAAATACGCGTCGCATCATTCTGTCTGATACGCTTCTGCAAAATTATTCCGAAGATGAGATTGAAGCGGTGTTGGCGCATGAACTTGGCCATCATGTGCATCGCCACATTTTCAAGAGCATCGCACTGCAAGCGGCGATCACGTTCGTTGGATTCTGGTCAGCCAGCCAGGTGCTGAATTATTCGGTAAAGAACCTGAATATGTTTTCCGACGTGCACGATTTCGCAAACCTGCCTCTGCTGGCGCTTGTATCGAGTATCTTGTCGCTGCTGTTGTTGCCGGCGTTGAATGCATACTCGCGGCACAATGAGCGCCAAGCCGACCAATATTGCTGGAAGGCTGTTCCGAGCGTAAATCCGTTCATTACCGCGATGAACAAGTTGAGCGAACAGAATCTCTCGGAAAGAAACCCGTCGCGAATCGTTGAAGTCCTCTTCCACTCGCATCCTCCGGTCACGAAGAGAGTTGCGGCCGCACAGGTATTTGCGCTAGCGCATCCCAGCCCGAAGCCTGTCTAGTTGTTCAGGATATTTTCCGCAGCTAGCTTGCCTTCGCGCACGCAATCGGGGATTCCGATGCCACGATAAGCGCTTCCGATCAATGCGAAATGCGGGATGGTATTTACCAACTTCTCGATGGCAGCTACTTTTTCCAGGTGTCCTACTTCGTATTGCGCCATTGCTTGTGGCCAGCGCGCGACGCTCACGAATTCCGGTGACGTCGTGATCCCCAAGATGTCCTTGAGTTCCTTTTGCAAGGTCGTCTGAAGGTCGGCATCAGATTGGTTTCCTGCACCGGACAAGAAAGCGCGGAGCAAAACATAATCCTCAGGCACGCGATGATCGAACTTGTTATGCACGAAGGTGCAGGCCATGATGCTGCGGCCTTCAGTGCGCGGGACGAGGAATCCGAAGCCACTCGGCAACGCTTTTCTTCGCAATGATCGCGTTGGGTATCCCAAAGCTACTGTTATCGAGTCTGAATATCGGATGCTTCCTAAAATGTTGCCGAGATCAGGACGTTGCGATTGCATCAGCGTGCCGGAAGCGTAGGCGGGCAGCGCAACAATCAGATCGCTGAACTTTCTGCTTCGCCCCTGATCTAAGATGACCGTCCACTCACCGTCATGCAGCTCGGTTTTCGAGACCGCGCGGTTCAGCGCGATTGATTCCGGCGGAAGCTGAGCGGCGATTGCGTCCACAAATTGCTGCATGCCGCGCTTGAATGACGTGAAGATCGGAGTTGGAGCGGCTGAATTGGAATTGGTTCGCGAGTGCAAGACTCCGCGAACCAGGCTGCGGTGCTTGGATTCGAGAGCGACAAAATGGGGAAGAACGGCGCGCGCGCTGAGCTGAGCAGCATCGCCGCCGTAAACTCCAGCCAGCAGCGGAGCCGCCAACTTGCTCACGACCTCGCGGCCGAAATGTCGTTCAACGAAGGATGCCACAGATTCGTCGCGACCTTCCGGCAGCGGTTCCGGAGGCGCCAAGTATTCGCGCATCATGCGCAACTTTGTGGATAGCGAAAGCAGAGGCGAGGAAGCGACCGGCCAGGCTTTTGTCGGGACGATCATCTGGATGCCGTCGGGCATCGCGGTAAGCCGGCCATTGTTAAGGATGAAAGTCTTACGCTGAAAATCGTTGGAGCCAATCAGCTCATTTTGCAATCCCACTTCGCGCGCGAGCTCTGTTGCCCACGGTTTTGCTGAGAGGAATGAATCAGGGCCAGCTTCGATGACGCAGTCGTGAAGACGTTGCGTCTTGAGCACACCGCCCAAACGCGGACTGGCTTCAAACAAGGTGTACTCAACCGCAGCTCCGCTGCGTCGGCCCTGTTCCAGATAATAAGCGGCGCTCAATCCGGAGATGCCACCGCCAATGATTGCTACGCGTTTCATTGAGGACGACTTCTTGCAGGCGAGTTCAATTGCTCAAGCGCTGTTGTGGCCAGGTCGGTGAGTGCGGAGATGAATTGGGGCGAGCAATTCAACGATTCGGCACGCCAAAGACTCATTCCCAATTTATCGCCATACTGCTTGAAAAAAATGTCTATGTCATACAGTACTTCGACGTGGTCGCATACGAAGCCAATCGGCTGGACGAGAAAGCCGGTGTGTCCTGCCGTCTTGAGGGCTGTGATGGTGTCCTCAACAGTGGGCCCTATCCACGGGCCTCCGGACATACCTTGACTCTGAAAAGCGAAGTGCCATTCGTCATCGTGCAA
>JAOAPL010000403.1 GCA_025462925.1 Acidobacteriaceae bacterium | reverse complement strand
CTTTTATCGGGCTCCTGCTAGCCTGTTTTTTGGTGCATTCAAGTGCGGCCATCGCGCAAACTCCCTCCTCGCGTCGAGCCGGACACACGATTGTCATCCTCCCGTTTGAAAACACTTCCAAAGCTCCCGGGATCGATTGGATCGGTGAGGCTTTCGCCGAAGTCCTGGGCCAGCGCATGGCAGCAGCTCAGCTTTTTGTCATTCGACGTGAGGACCGCCTCTATGCCTTTGACCGCCTTGGGATTCCAGCCAACGTGCGTCCCTCCCGCGCCACCCTCTACCGCGTGGCTGAAGAGATGGACGTCGATTATCTGGTCACGGGAAGTTACACCTTCGACGGTCGGACCTTTACCACTCGCTCGCAGGTCACGGACATGAAACGGCTGCGGATGTCGCCGGATGCAATAGAATCCGGCGCCTTGACCCAACTGATGGACGTCCAGAATGCGACGGCCTGGGACCTTTTGGGCAATATCGACCCCGCTTTCCTCAATCCCAAGAACGAATTTGTCGCCACCGCTTCGGGACAGATCCGGTTGGACGCGCTGGAGAACTACATCCGCGGCCTGCTCGCCACCGCAAAAGACGACAAAGTGAAGCATTTCAAAGAGGCCGCCCGTCTGAACCCTGGTTACACACAGGCGATCCTGCACTTGGGTAGGACCTATTTTGACGCGAAGGAGTATGACCAGGCTTCCCTGTGGTTCAGCAAGATCGGCAAGACCGAACCGGTCGCCAGTGAGGCCATTTTTTATATCGGACTGGCCTCCTACTACACCGGGAACTTTGAACGGGCCGAAGAGGCCTTTGATTTTGTCGCCGGCAGAGTCCCCCTAATCGAGGTCTTTAACAATCTGGGGGTAGTCACGGCCAGACGCGGCAAGAAATCCTCATTGGAATATTTTGAGCGTGTAGTGCAGGCAGATTCCAGAGACCCCGATTACCGGTTCAACCTGGCTCTTGCGCTCCAACGAAGCGGCGATACCAATGGCGCCGTCAGGCAGCTCAAAGAAGCGCTGGCGCTGAAACCGCAAGACACCGAAGCGAAAGCACTGCTGGAAACGATAACCGCAGCTGGAGCACAGCCGAAGGGCGCGGTCGCCGGGCAGAAACTACCCTTGGAGCGGATCAAGCGGAATTACGATGAGACTTCGTATCGGCAACTGGCGTTGGAGATACAAAACGTAAACGAGGAACGATACGCCAAGCTCCCCCGCGCCGAGCATGCGGCTATCCACGTGAAACACAGTGAAGAACTGATCGGTCAAGGCCTGCTTGATCAGGCAGAGGACGAACTGCGTGAGGCCATTCTGTTGGATGTCAGCAACTCTGGCGCCCACGCCGGTCTCGCGGCAGTGTTGGAACAGCGCAATGAACTCTCTGAAGCGCGATTTGAAGCGACCGCGGCAAACAGGCTCAAGTTTTCTCCTGAGGCTTTTTTGACGCTGGCACGTATAGACATGAAGCAGAGCAAACTGGAATCCGCGCGGGACAACGTGGACCGGGCTTTAAAGATTGACAGCACCAATGCTGCGGGCGTCGAATTAAAGCGGGCCATCGCCGAGCAGCTCGCGCAGAAGCCCAAGACCGAGGGCACACAATGATCTTTCGAACGAAGAAACGGATTTTTGCGCTGCTCTGCTCCGTGCTGTTCACGACTGTCGCTGCTTCTGCGGATGTTCTCAAGGTCGTCGTCAATGACACCATCAATCCCATCACCGCGGAATACATTGGCCGTGCTATCGACCAAGCAAAGCAGGAGAAGGCGGATGCCGTCCTCATCGAACTGCGCACGCCCGGTGGCCTGGTGGATTCGACGCGGACCATTATCGAGAAGATCCTTGCCTCTGATGTTCCCGTGATCGTTTACGTAACGCCGAGCGGAGGTTATGCAGCGTCCGCAGGCTTCTTCATCTTGGAATCTGCTGACATCGCAGCGATGGCGCCGGGAACCAACGCCGGGGCGGCGCATCCCGTCCTTTCCGGCGGCGCGAAGATTGACGACATCATGAAGCAGAAGATGGAGAACGATGCGGCTGCATTGATGCGCTCGTTCGTCAGCAAGCGCGGGCGCAACGTGGAAGTGGCGGAGAGCGCGGTGCTTCAGTCAAAGTCGTTTACCGAGCAGGAGGCGTTGGATAAGAAACTGATCGACGTGATCTCTCCCGACGAGCGCGATCTGTTGAACAAGTTGGATGGCCGCGAGATCTCCCGCTTCGATGGGAAGAAATACACGCTGCACGTTGCAGGAAAAACCATTCGTCCGTTTGAGATGACTCTGAAGCAGCAGATTCTCGGCTTCCTGATGGACCCGAACATCGCCTACATCCTCTTCTCCATCGGGATGCTGGCGCTCTATGCCGAGTTCAATAATCCCGGCGCAGTTGTGCCGGGGGTTGTGGGACTGATCTTTATTCTGCTCGCAATATTTGCTTTTAATCTGCTTCCGACCCGGTTTGCTGCTCTGGCATTGATTGTCGCGGCCTTCATCATGTTTGGGCTGGAGGTAAAGTTTGCCTCGCATGGCGTGCTCGGGATCGGCGGCACGGTCATGATGGTCATCGGAGCATTACTGTTGGTGGACGGGCCCATTCCGGAGATGCGAATTCGCCTGCTTACAGCATTGTCCGTTAGCGTTCCCATCGCGCTGGTCACTATTTTCCTGATGAGCATCGCCTACAAAGCCCGGATGAACAAAGTGATCACCGGAGAGGAAGGAATGCTGGGAGAGATTGGAACCGCGCAGACCGTGCTCGCGCCTGAAGGAAAAGTCTTCGTCCACGGAGAGACTTGGAATGCTCTTTGCCTGGAACACGCGTTGCCGGGTGATCGCGTTCAGGTGACGCAAGTGCATGGATTGCATTTGCAAGTGGCAAAGCTGCCATTGACCGCGAAGACCGTTTAACGCCATAGAGTTTTACTTGAGCTGCGGAACATCGACCTCTATCTCTCGCAGCTTAGAAATCGTTTGCGAGTCAAACGTGGCTTGAACAAGATGTCTGTTTCTTTCATAGAGAATGTTCAGCTCGTTACCCGATATTGACGCGAGGTGAATCTCCCGGACGTTATTTGAAACCTCCACGACCTTTTTACCAGAAGGGTCAAAAAGAAGAAGTTTTCCTGTAGCACTTTCGGAAGGCTCTGCCGCCGATTTCACAAGAACCGCGGTAGCAATGACGCGCTCTGCATCTCGATCTTTTTTCTCTGCGATGTCTGAAGTCTTCGCTATTAGGTGATCGTTGTCCGGGAGTAACCATCGCGCGGTCTTCTCGCCGGGTACTATGAACAGGATGTTTCTGGTTTCCGAATTGTATCCGCTGCTAAATTTTGCCTCTCCAGGATACCGCTGAAGGTCGGCACGCATAATATCGGTTCCTTGCACCATTGACACGCGACTCAGTTGCAAATTAGTTTTTACGTTCGAACCCGCGACGGGAATCCCTGCCTCTGCCTCACGGTTACGAGCTGCACGACTCCCGAATTCTTGGATTAAAAGAAGCCCAACGCCAAAGGTTATGGCCCCGGCTGCGATCAAAATAAGCACTGCGTTTATGCGCCCTACAAAGTGAAAGAATTTCTCGGACCGTCCCATGTCTTTTCTTCTCCTCTCCGCAACGTCCGGAGTTGACCAGTGACACATCTTACAAGAGCGAACTCCAGAGTTGTTGATGCATTTGGAGGTGCTTCAACTTGTTATTGATCTTTTTAAACGGACAGCTTTTGCAAACTGGAAGCTGTGAGTAATTCAATTAAATATCTGCTAAGAATGTTACAATCCGCCGCAGCACTCAACTACACGTTCATCCCCCAGGATGGTAAGCCATGTCTCTTTTCTTTATCGTTTCAATTGTCGTCGTCGTAATTTATTTCCTGAATTCGATCAACAGCCGTGCCGAGTACGAGCGGGGCGTGATCTTTCGGCTGGGACGACTCCTGCCGGAGGCTAAAGGGCCGGGAATCATCCTGGTATTAGCTCCCATAGACCGCATCGTGCGGATATCACTTCGACAGGAAGCG
>JAOAPL010000301.1 GCA_025462925.1 Acidobacteriaceae bacterium | reverse complement strand
AAGTGGACATCGTCGCGGGCTCGAATACTGATGGCCTGATCGCCGCGCTGGACTTGGTCGCCCTAGACGATGACTTGCACTACTTCCCTCCCTATGACGCAGTCACCATCGTCCGCAGCGAGACGTTGCAAAGAAGACCTGATGTCCGAACAACGCTCGACCGACTCGCCGGTCGCCTCACCGCCGAGAAAATGCGGAGCCTGAATTACGCCGTCGATGGCGAGAAGCAGGATGCAGCCATCGTGGCGAAGAACTTTCTCAGTGGAATGTGAAGGAGACCTTGCCACTGGGAGCTGTGACCCCTGTTGAAGCCTTAGACGCTGGGCTGCGACTACCGGCACTGCTGCGGATGTGAAGACGCAAGCCCCGCTGTGCGAGTAGTGCCACTCGACGATGTGAAGCTTTCAGAGAATGCTCGCTTCGCGGAAATCTTTCCTATGGGTTCGCAGCGGATTGCCTTAATTCCGGACGGATAGTCGGCAAACGGGAAACTGCGGGTTGCACCCAAACTGACCTATTGCCCAGGACTTTGGCAACAGCCGCCTTGTTTTGAGCAACTCAGTCTGAATGGGTTTGGGCCTTAGGGGTTTCGTTCTTGCGGCAGTGGGCGCGTGTTTCTGGATTGCGGGTTGCTCATCTACTTATTCATATCAAACTGAACTGCTGAGAGCCGAGCAGTTGACGCGCGAAGGCAAGCCTTTCGATGCCCTTGCTATCTATGAGCGAACACTGCCTCGGATTCCCGAAGACAACAGACGAGAGCGAGCAGTTGTCCTCATCAGCGCCGGAAACTGCCTTGCAGAATTCGGGCGGCTGAATGAGGCCTTCGCGGATTTTCAGAAGGCCACGGAGATCGATCCGGAGAACCTGGAGTCGCGACTGCATCTGGCGGAGTTCTTCGTTGCCGCGGGTGTCCCCAATCATGCAGTGGAGCATTTGAATTTTGTCCTGAGCCGGAATCCGGAAGATGCTGAAGCGCTCGGACTGCTGGGAACAGTGGAAGCTGCGGCGCAGCATTTCCACCGCGCAAGGGAATTGCTGGAGCACTCGTTCGCAAACGATCCGCAACGCCCAAATGTCGCGGTTGCTCTGGCTGAGATATACAACCGGGAAGACAAGGTCGCCAAAGCACGCAGTCTGTTAGTGAAGGCGGCGTCGGCTGCTGCGGATATAAAAAGATCCGCAATTGCGTGGCTGGCGCTGGGTCGACTGGAGGAGCAGGAGGGAATCGCTGCCGCAGCAGAACAGGCCTATCGATCTGCCGTGACTGCGGACAACTCGGTGCTGACCAACTTCCGGCTGGCGCAATTCCTGGAACGTTCGGCGCGCATGGAAGAGGCGGAAAAAGTCCTCACCAAGGTGGACAGCTTGCGTCCCAGCGAACCCAGCGCACTGGCGGATTTTCAACTGAACCGCGGACTCGCAGCGGAAGCACTCATTACTTATGCGTCGCCAAGAGCATTGAAGTCCAGCACGGGCCAGGACAGCCCTTCACTCTTCGCCGGCAAGATGTCGAATGGTCCCTCGATAGCCAGCCGGATGATCGAAGCGCAATTGTTGTTGGACAGCAAATCGAAATCGCAGATCCAGATCGACGACGCCTTGAGTGCGAGATCGCTGCTTGCGCGAAACCATAGGGTGCTCGATGGAACCGCTGCCGCAGTGCTGCAAGCAGAGGCAGCATTGGCACAGGGCAATCTGGCGGAAGCCGAGTCCAAAGCGAAGCTTGCCGTGGCTAGAGGACCGGAATCGCCCGCAGCACATTATGTGCGCGGAGTCGTGTTCAAGCGCCAGAACAAGATCGCGGAGGCCAAAGAGGAATGGAATTCTGCGCTGGAAGCCGATTCCGAGTACGTTCCTGCGCAACTGGCTCTCGCAGGGCAGAATCTCGATGAGCGGGATCTGCTGACTGCCGAGGAGCACGTCAGTTCGGTGGTTCGGGATGAGCCCGCAAATCTCGATGCACTTTGTTTGTATGCGCGGGTGTTGCTGGCGCAGGCAAGATTGGCTTCCGCGCGGGGAATCGCCAAACGAGCGCTGGCGCTCGATGGGAAATCGACCGAACCCCATCTCGTTCTTGGCCAGATCGAGATGGCGGCGAAGCATTACGGGGCATCATTCATCGAGTACCAAAAAGCGCTGTTGCTTGATTCGGAATCAGCGGAAGCCATGGATGGACTGATGAATGTCTACCGGCGGGGAAGACTTACGCGCGCGGTTTTGCAAAAGATGGAGCGAGTTGCCGCCGCGCCTCCGAGTTCGGCGGCGCTGATGGAACTTGCCGGGCGCCTATACGCACAGAAGGGTTTCCAGAAAGATGCGGCTAGAGTACTGACTCGCGTTCTGGAGATTGAGCCCCAGCGGCAATCGGCTCGAGTGGCGCTGGCGGAGTCCCATTATGCCAACGGGGATGCTAACGCGGCGGCAGAACTGATCGCGAATACTTTTCCAGAAAAAACGTCGTCCGCAGCATTGCAGTTAAGGGCTGCGCAGGCGCAACAGCATGGCGATTTGGACCAGGCAATTGCGAGCTATGAATCGGCGATGCGCTCCGGCGACAGCTCCGGCTTGGTTGCGAACAATCTGGCCTGGGCGTATGCACAGCGCGGGTCGAACCTCGATCGCGCATTGGAGTTAGCACGTATTGCTGTGGAGCGCGACCCAAAAAATGTGGCTGCCCTGGACACTCTGGGTTTCGTCGAACTGAGACGCCGCAATTTCTCCGAAGCAGCTGGTGCGCTGAGCAAAGCCGTTTCGTTAATGGAAGGCAAAGAGTGGAGCGCGCAAAAGCCGGAGGTCTATCGCCGTTTAGCCGATGCTTATCTCGGTGCGGGACTGCCGGCAAAGTCCGCGGACGCGCGGGCGAAGGCCGAACGACTCTCGGCACGATAACTTTTATTCACAGGAATACAACTTAGAGTCGGTTTCATTTGCGAGATGGTAAACTTTCTGCCACTCCAGAGGACACCGATGAAATTGATTTCTCTTCGTCTATCAGTTTTCGCAATTGCAACCACATTCTCAGTTTTCGCGATGGCGCAGGACATCTCTCCGGACATGTACAGCGCGATGAAATGGCGCTTGGTTGGGCCGTTTCGTGGCGGACGTGTCACATCAGTATCCGGCGTACCGAACCAGACGTCCGTCTATTACATCGGCACACCGGGAGGCGGTGTGTGGAAGAGCACGGATGCCGGGCAGGTATGGAAGCCGATTTTCGACAGCGTCCCGATCTCTTCGATAGGCGTCGTCGCGGTAGCGCCGTCAAACCCGAATATCGTTTACGTGGGAACTGGCGAGCAGACGCAGGGGAACGGCGTTTACAAATCCACAGACGCAGGCGCGACATGGAAGAGCATCGGCCTGGAAAAGACACATGTCATCACGGGTATGGTGGTTGACCCCCGAAATCCTGACATTGTGGTAGTCGCGGTTGCCGGAGATTTGAGTTCCGCAGCAGAGCGCGGAATATTCAAGACATCAGATGGCGGCAAGAGTTGGCAGAAGGTCTTGTACAAGGACAATGAGACGAGTGCCGTGGATCTGAACATGGCGCCGGGAAATCCGAAGCTGCTTTACACGGCGATGCTTCACAGGCAGCCACCGCAACCGCCTGGAACCCCGCCAAATCCAAACCCAGTTCGCGAGCAGGACGCATTCATATACAAATCGACCGATGAAGGATCAACGTGGTCGATGGTTGAGGGCAAAGGTTTGCCCACTGTGCCGATGGGAAGAGTGGGCGTCTCCGCAGCGCCGGGCAACGGCAATAAAACTTTGTATGCCATCGCAAGCCAGGGATTCTTCCGGTCTGACGATATGGGCGCAAACTGGACCCAGACCACTAAAGATCCGCGAGTGATCGGCAACGGGTATTTCAGCCGCGTGTTTGTAGATCCCACAAACGCGAACACAGTTTATGTTGCGCAAACATCGATGTACCGCTCCACCGATGGCGGAAAAACCTTCGATGCATGGGTAGGCGCGCCCAGCGGAGACGATTTCCATGTGCTCTGGATCAACCCTGCCAACACTCAGAACATGATCTTAGGAGTGGACCAGGGAGCAATCGTCAGCGCAAATGGCGGGAGTTCGTGGAGTTCGTGGTACAACCAGCCGACCGGCCAGTTTTATCACGTGAGCACGGACAATCATTTTCCTTATTACCTTTATGCGGCGCAGCAGGACAGCGGCACGATGGCGGTTGCAAGTCGAAGCGATTTCGGAGAGATCACCGATCATGAATGGGCGCCCACGGGCGGCTTTGAATTCTCATTCATCGCGCCCGACCCGCTGAATCCTAATCTTGTTTACACCGGAGGCTGGTACGGCAGCGTCTTGCGTTTCGACAAGTCGACGGGACAAATCGTTCACATTTTTGTGCGGACGGCAAAATACCGCACCGCCAACATGGCGCCCCTGGCATTTTCTCCGCAAGATCCGCACACCTTATATGTCGGCGCGCAATTCGTTCTGGAAACCAGTGACGGCGGTTACAACTGGAAGGAGATCAGTCCGGACCTCACGGTAAGGGCCGAAGCTACGGGCGGAGGCGGAAGACCGGGAAGAGGCAATGCCGCTGGAGTCATCAATGCGATGGCAATCTCGCCGGTCACAGCAGGGCTGATCTGGGTGGGGACAAATAATGGCCTGATTCAAGTCACGCGCGATAGCAAGACATGGCAGGATGTCACTCCGGCCGGGCTGCCCGAGCGCAGCACGGTGAACGCGATAGAAGCTTCGCGTCACGACGCGGGCGAAGCCTACGCAGTGATCAACGCTTTCCAGGATTCGCGACCGTATATTTATCGCACCCGGGATTACGGAAAGAGCTGGCAACCGATCATCACCGGAATGCCAGAGTCGCCGATCGCGCGCATCGTCCGCGAAGATCCTGTTCGAAAAGGATTGCTGTACGCGGGCACTGAAGCCGCCGCGTACGTTTCCTTTGATGATGGAGACCATTGGAAATCGTTGCAACTCAATCTGCCGACCACACCAGTTCGTGACATGGAAGTTCATGGCGACGATCTAGTGGCGGCGACTTACGGGCGTTCGCTGTGGATCCTCGATGACGTGACTCCGCTGCGACAGGCAGATGCAAAGCTGACGCAGACAGATGCGACCTTACTGCAACCGGAAAACGCGATTCGCGTTCGCTGGGACATGAACCAGGACACTCCACTGCCGGTGGAAGTGCCTGCAGGAAAGAACCCACCCGATGGCGCCATCATCGACTACTACTTGAAGTCGGCAAGCGATTCGGAGATCAAACTCGCTGTTTACGATTCCAAGAATGAACTGGTCCGCGAATACTCAAGCACGGCGGCGGCAATCGACGGCACTCCCGCGAACGTTCCCAGTTACTGGTTCGAATCGCCTGCCGCGCTGTCGAGATCCGCAGGGCACAATCGCTTTACTTGGGACCTCCGCTATGCCCCGCCAAAGGCGATTCGTTACAGCTACTACGGAAATCGGCTGGACTACATGGAGTACACGCTTGCCGACCACGCGATTCCCGGCGAGACTCCGCGCGAGCAACCCATCGGGCCACTGGTTGTGCCCGGAGAATATTCCATAGCGCTAACGGTTCACGGGCAAACCTATCGTCAGCCGCTGAAGCTCACGCTTGATCCGCGCGTCCATGTTTCGCAAGCGGATCTCGAGCAGCAACTTAATACGGAGAAGAACATCTCCGCGGGGATGTCGGCGACGTACGACGGCTCCGAGCAAGCATTGGCGTTTCGCAGTGCAATCGCTGATCGGAATAAATCTTTAGCAACGAACGCCGCAGCGAAAGATGCCGTAGATGCGCTAAAAGCATTGGACGAGAAAACAGCTGCAGTCGCGGACGGCTCGCGTACGGACCTGGGACTGGGGCCTCTCAACCGCGAGCTGGCGCGATTGGCGACCATGATCGAGAGTGGGGATTCGCGTCCGGCAGCGCCCTTGCAAGAGGGAGTGGATCATTCCTGCGGAGATGTCGCGAAAAGGCTCGCACAATGGCGGGAACTGAATTCGAATGGCATTCAGCCGGTTAACGAGTTGCTGCAAAAGTACAGCTTGGCGCCGCTCCCGGTCGCAGCAAAGATCGCGTCAGATCCCAGTTGCAGTAAATAAACTTGTTGGTTAAATGGGCGAGGGCGCTGCGGCGCCCTTTTCCTATTTGCTGGTTTAGTATCGTTGTCTACGCAAATGGCAAACGCTCTCATTCATCGGCTCACCACCAAGCACCACAGTCTCAGGAATTTCCGTTATTACGACATCCTAGTGCACATCTTTGTCGTGATCCTGCTGATCTCGAACCTCGTTGCACCAAAGATTTGCGCGATTGGGCCTTTCCGGATCAGCGGAGCCCTGTTGCTCTTTCCTCTCACCTACATTTTTGGCGACGTATTCACTGAGGTATATGGATACTCCGGTTCAAGGCGCGCAATCTGGATAGGCTTCTTCGCCTCAACGCTAATGGCGATCATGGCCAAGATCATCGTTTGGCTGCCGCCGGCGCCAGAATGGCAGAATCAGTCGGCTTTCGCGACAGTGTTCGATTTCGTTCCGCGGATTGTGATCGCGAGCTTGATCGCATTCTGGGCCGGTGAATTCGCTAACTCTTACGTGATGGCGAAGATGAAGATCTTCACTGATGGGCGACACTTGTGGACGCGCACGGTGGGATCGACGGTGGTGGGCCAGGCAGTGGATACTGCGCTGGTCATCACGCTCACGTTTATCGGGAGCCAGAGCATGACGACGATTGCCAAGCTGATCGCTTCAGGATACGTAGCCAAGGTTGTTTATGAGGTGATTGCGACGCCGCTCACTTATCTGGTGGTGAACAGCTTGAAGAGGGCTGAAGGCGTGGATGTCTATGACACAGACACCGATTTCAATCCATTCGGGCGAGAGCGGAACCAGGCAGAGGCGAGAGCAGGGAACCCGGCAATCGAAGCGGCCACGGGTTCTGGCAAGTAAGAATATAAGGCCCCGAAAGGCCGAAGCCGATCGAGGCCACAACGTCTTAGGTTAGCGCGAAG
>JAOAPL010000294.1 GCA_025462925.1 Acidobacteriaceae bacterium | reverse complement strand
CATATCTGGAGGCGCGCCACTTGGCCGCGAATTGGCGGAGTGGTTTGCAGATGTGGGCATACGCATCTTCGAGGGATATGGGCTGACTGAAACCTCTCCCGTCATCGCCATCAATACTGCTGCCAATTTGCGCTTAGGAAGCGTGGGTAAACCGTTGCCGAACGTGGAATGCAAGATCGCACCGGATGGCGAACTCCTGGTGCGCGGGCCATCCGTAACTTTCGGCTATTGGAACATGCCCGAGGAGACCAGGAACGCTTTTGAGGACGGGTGGTTCAAGACCGGGGACATCGGCATGATTGATACCGACGGATACCTCTCTATTACCGATCGCAAAAAAGATCTGCTGAAGACCTCCGGCGGAAAGATGATCGCCCCGCAACCCATCGAAAATGCGTTAAAGACAAATGTCCTGGTAGCGCAGGCGACGGTGATCGGCGACAAGCGAAAGTACGCGGCCGTGATCATCGCTCCGCATTTTGCGTTGCTCGAAGATTGGGCGCACGCGAACCTGATCAGTTTTTCGTCGCGTGAAGAGTTGGTCCACAACGCCAAGGTTCGCGCGCTTTATGAAGGAATTGTTGCCGATCTGAACACCAAGTTGGCGCAATTTGAGAGGCTAAAAAGGCTCATCCTTGTCCCCGATGAGTTCACCATCGAAAGCGGCGAGATCACTCCCAGCCTGAAGCTCAAACGGCGCGTAGTGGAAAAGAAGTACTCCCGGCTGATCGAATCGCTCTATTCAGAGACTCCCGAGACGAGCGCCGAACCCGTCCGCGCCCACTAAGAATCCGGGCAGCTGGCCAGCTACTCTGGATCCCGCCACTTGGCCCAGCTTTTTGCATCCATCACAGGGCAAAAATCTCGCATCTCTCCTTTTAGAGGTTATTCCCGCGGAAACGGGTGGAGGAAGATGTGCGTAAATTTCTGATTTTATTGACAGCTACGTTGTTGGCGGTGCCGGCATTCGCAGGCCCAGACGACGTCCAGAAACGGCTGGATGAGGCAGGAAAGGTATTGCAGGATGTCATCGGAATGCCGGACGGCATCCCGAAGGATTTGTTGGACAAGGCCGAGTGCGTGGTGGTGTTGCCGTCAGTGAAAAAGCTTGCCATTGGATTTGGCGGGAGCTACGGACGCGGGGTAATGACCTGCCGCTCGGGCGCGCATTACAACGGACCCTGGAGCGAGCCATTGATGATGGCATTGCAGGGTGGCAGCTGGGGCCTTCAGTTAGGCGGAACGGAAACGGATCTTATTCTGTTATTGATGAGTCCAAGAAGCGCGGACTCAATACTCAATAGCGGAGTAAAGTTAGGCGCTGACGTTTCAGCGGCCGCCGGTCCAAAGGGACGTACTGCCGAGGCGGCCACGGACGCGTCTCTTCGTTCTGAGATCTTGAGCTATTCAAGAGCGCGAGGGCTTTTTGCCGGAATCTCACTCAATGGCGCAAGTTTGCATATTGACGAAGAGGCAAATAAAGCGCTGTACGGCAAGCAGGTGGATGCTAAGAAGGTGATCAGGGTACCTGGACCCGGCGTGCCAGAAGCGAAGCCGCTAGTGGCAACACTGGATAAAGTCTCGCCTAAGAATGAGTCAGACAAAGAATCACTGAAGACCGCCCCAAGCAGAAAATAGCTCTTGCGAACAGACTGCTCAGGCGAGTGGGTTCCCACTCGCCTGTTTTCGTTGATACAAGGCCTCCGCACTTATGGTGCTGCGGCCTCGCTCTTTGCTCGCGCCTTACCAGCGCTCACCCTTGCGCGGGAGTCTCGGATTACAATATCGATATGAGAGAAATGGAACGCTTTGTTATCGCGGGCAGACAGTTCCGCTCGCGGCTGATCGTAGGCACGGGCAAATACAAATCTGGCGAAGAGACGGCCGTCGCTATTGAAGCCAGCGGAGCAGAGATGGTCACGGTTGCCGTGCGACGCGTGAATCTTGATCGCTCGAAGGAATCGCTCCTGGATCATATCGATGCAAAGAAGTACTTCCTCTTGCCGAATACTGCCGGTTGCTACACCGCTGAAGACGCCATCCGGGCCGCCCGCCTGGGCCGCGAAGTGGGGCTGTCGGACTGGGTGAAGATTGAGGTCATCGGAGACGAAAGGACGTTGTATCCGGATGTGCAGGCCACGATCGAGGCTACCCGTGTGCTGGTGAAGGAAGGCTTTACTGTTCTGCCTTATACCTCTGATGACATTGTAGTTGCCAAGAGGTTGATTGACGCCGGCGCGGCCGCAATTATGCCGCTAGGGGCGCCGATCGGCAGCGGCATGGGAATACAGAACGTCGCCAACATCCGCATCTTGCGGGAGATGATCACCAGCGTCCCGTTGATCGTGGATGCGGGGGTTGGCACCGCATCAGATGCGACTATCGCCATGGAGCTGGGAGCTGACGGTGTGCTGATGAATACCGCCATTGCCGGAGCGCAGGACCCGATCCTGATGGCCGAAGCCATGAAGCATGCCGTGATCGCGGGACGCGCCGCCTACATGGCCGGAAGGATGCAGAAGAAACTTTATGCCACGGCGAGCTCTCCGCTGGAGGGCGTGCTGAAATAAAAAGGGCGACAATTAAGCCGCCCTTTATCTCTTATCTGAGAAACTTAAGCCTATTTGCCGTCGTGTTTCATTCCATTGTTCTTGGCAACGGGTGGCTTCTGATCATCCAGCATGGCCACCGTGACCACTTGGATGGTGCCCTTGTCAGCGTCGGGATGGCCGGTGACCTTGACGTGATGGCCTTCGTGTCCCTTCAGCGCCTGTGAATTCACAACCGCCCAAACTTTGTTGTCGCCGTCGGTAACGAGCACGAGCTTGCCATCCTCTGCGCATTTCTTGACACATGCTGGACTGGCCATTGAGGCACCCGAGGTGCACATGGGGTCGGTTACCCAACCGCTGACGGTGGCGTCCTTGGTATCGGCGGGATTCTTGGCGGCGACCGCAGTGCCAATGACCAGGCACAACGCTAGAGTAGATAGCATGACTTTCTTCATTTGGATCTCCTGATCAGGCGCAGATTTTGGCCCAATTCTTCAACCGTGAGCATTATATGTCGAGTTCAGAGTAGGAAAGCTATTTTTTCTGGGCGGTGGAAACGGCTGTCGAGGGCTTCTCTGCGGGCAGTGAATAGACGACCTCGCCGGGTCGCGCATAGCGCAACTGCTCGCGGGCTTCCTTCTCAATGGTTTTGGGATCGGTGCGCAACGCCTTAATCTTTTGGTTGAGGCGCTCATTCTCTTGCTGAAGCGAATCGAGTTCCTTTTCAAGAGCCTTGTATTCCGTGCGCTTCTGCTGATAGACGACCATTCCGTTGGGGCCAAAGATTACGTGGAAGGCCATCATGCAGACTAGAACGGCAACGCCGGCAGTGGCGAGGCGCCGTCGCGAGCGATAGAGCCGGTCGGAAATTTGGGAGAGCAAGTTCAAATTTCTAAAACCTCAGGGGCTAAAGCCCCTTTTTTTGTTGCCACTTTCGGCACGACTGAAGTCGTGCCCTGACTAGCCGTGCTCTGACTAGCTGCCTCTCGTTAACCGCGGCCTGACCACATCAGGGTTTGATGCAAAACCTGTTAATTAAAGATCCAGTCCTTTGCAACCGCGCTCAGTTTAGTGCTGTCATCCTGGGAACGCGCTTCGGTGTACACGCGAACTACCGGTTCCGTGCCCGACAATCGGTAACAGACCCACGAACCGTCGTCGAAGATCAGCTTCAGCCCGTCTGTGCGGACAATCTCTTGGACCTTGCGGCCGGAAAAATCCCGCAGTTCAGAACCCAACTTGTTAGTGAACTGCGCTTTCACCTCCGGCGTCAAGCGGAAGTTTTCACGAAGCGGATAAAAGGAACCAACTTTGGCAAATAAATCGCGCAATTGTTCACCGAGAGACTTTCCGCGGCGCGCCACCATCTCACAACAAAGCAGTCCGGCGATGATGCCGTCTTTTTCCGGAACGTGATGGCGGATGGAAAGACCCGCGCTCTCTTCCCCGCCGATGGCGATCTTGTCCGCCTTGATCAGTTCGCCGATATATTTGAAACCGACCGGCGTCTCATGCAACTCCACTTTATGGAAGTCGGCGAGGGCATTAATTAAGTTAGTGGTGGCCACCGATTTTGCGACGCCGTTCTTCCATCCGCGTGTCTCCGCGAGGTAATCGAATAGCAGCGCGATCACGTAGTTGGGCTGGAGAAATGTGCCGTCTTCGTCGACAATGCCGAAGCGATCGGCATCGCCGTCAGTGGCAATCGCGATGCGCGCCCCGGTCTTCTTCATCTGCGCGCGGGCTTCTTCGAGCAAGTGGTCTTCGGGTTCAGGCGCGTGTCCGCCAAAGAGGACGTCGCGAACATCATGAACGGTGGTGACCGGAACACCGGCTTCGCGTAGAAGCAAATCCGAATAGCCGCGGCCGGCGCCCCAGAGCGGATCGAATACGACCTTCAGCCCAGACTTTGCAACGGCCTTGAGATCAACAGCATCCCGGAGCCGCGCGAGATAACCCGGTTTAATGTCGATGTGTTCAGTATTTGCCCTCACAGCCGAGGGCGGCTGTGCCACAGGTTCATTGTCCGCGGTCAAGACCTCGGCTTCAATCGCTTTGGTCACTTCAGGCAAAGCGGGTGCACCATCCGACGAATTGAATTTGATGCCGTTGTACTCCGGCGGATTATGGGAAGCAGTGAAGTTGATAGCACCATCGGCATTGAGACGCGTGATCTCGAATGAGATTGCGGGCGTGGGAGCAGCTTCGTCGATCACCAGCGGCGTGATGCCATGTGCGGCCAGGATTTCGGCGGCGATGGCGACGAAGGTCTCGCCCATATAGCGGGGATCGCGTCCAACGATGATGCGTGCCCCGTTGGGATTCTTTTCTGCGACGTATCGGGCGATGCCGGTCACTGCCCTGCGGACATTGCGGTGAGTGAATTCGTCGGCGACGATGGCCCGCCAACCTGAAGTGCCGAATTTGATCTGCGCGTCCATGCATAAAAAACTTACCACGGATTACACGGAAGTTTCGTGTTTACACGGATTTCTTTCGCCATCAAATCCGTGTTAATTTTTTCGAATGACAGACAAGCGAATCATTCTTACAACCACGGGATCGAAGGAAGAAGCGCGGAAGATCGCGAATGCGCTGGTCGAGCGCAAGTTAGCGGCATGCGTGAATATCATCCCGAAGGTGGAATCCATTTACCGCTGGGAAGGAAACATCGAGACCGCGGAGGAGTGGCTGCTAATCGTCAAAACGAATGCCAATGCTTTTACCCGGGTGCGGGATGCGATCAAGGAACTGCATTCCTACGATCTTCCGGAATGCGTTTCGATTTCAGTCGAAGAAGGAAGCGAGGAATACCTGCAATGGATCGCGGACCAGGTGCAGTAAGTCACCAATTGTGACCAATAACCGGTGCAAACGAAAATCTCGCCTGTAAAAAAATAGTAAATCCACAGAAAACAGGCGGGCATCCAATATCTCTCGCAGAAGTGAGGTGTAGAGTTAAATGACGAGAAAATTTACACCGGAGAATTGCTTTCGATGGCTGCAACTGCTACATGCTTTTCCAAACAATCTGAATTTAGGATGATTACGCGGGCGCTTGCGAATAATCTCCGAAAAACCAAAAAACATTCAGAGCGATTGCGGCTGGAATCGCGGATCCTTCATGAAGAATCGAAATTGCTTTGCGAAGCGTCCCGCCAGTTGCTGGCGAGCTTGAACAGAGCGGCGCAGGGCTGATAACGATTTAGACAGCAGCCAGCGCCTGCTCCAGATCGGCAATGATGTCTTCCACGTCTTCCACGCCAACTGAAATGCGGACCATGCCGTCAGTCAGACCGATCTCTTTTCTTCCCTCTTCACCCAATGCCGCGTGAGTCATCGTGGCGGGATGCGAGATAAGAGTTTCCACTCCGCCTAGCGATTCTCCCAGGGTGCAGACGCGGACCTTGCGCAGCATCTTGTTGGCATTGTCCTGCGAGCCGAGATCGAAGGTGATCATGGCACCGAACCCTGTCATCTGCCGCTTTGCCAATTCGTATTGCGGATGCTCTGGCAGTCCGGGATAAAGCACCTTCTTCACTTTCTTGCTGTTCTTGAGGAAGTCGGCGACGATGCGTCCGCTCTTGTCATGAGTCTCCATGCGGACGGCCAGCGTCTTCACACCGCGCAGAACCAGCCAGCACTCGAACGGCGACATGATCGCCCCAGCGGCCTTTTGGATGAACGCGAATTTCTCGGCTTGTTCGGGCTTGGTGCAGACCATCACACCGCCGAGTCCGTCACTGTGTCCGTTGAGGAATTTGGTGGTGGAGTGCATGACGATGTCGGCGCCAAGCGAGATCGGCTGCTGGAAATAGGGCGACATGAACGTGTTGTCCACAACCAGTTCCGCGCCGCCTGCATGGGTGACCTTAGCGACAGCAGCGATGTCAGTAAGAACCATCAGCGGATTGGTTGGCGTTTCGATCCAGACATACTTCGTGTTCTTCCGCATCGCCTTCTCGACATTCTTCACGTCAGAGGTATCGACGTAACTGAATTCGAGTCCGTAGTGCGCCATTACCTGATTGAAGAGCCGCGGCACTCCGCCATAGACATTGCTGCCGCAGATCAGATGGTCGCCTGATTTCATGAAGTTGCACAACGCAGTGACCGCCGCCATTCCGCTGGCGAAAACGTGCGCAGATGTGCCGCCTTCGAGTGAGGCGAGATTCTGTTCGAGACGCGTGCGCGTGGGGTTCGACACGCGAGCGTATTCGTATCCCTTATGCTTGCCGATCTCTTCCTGCGCATACGTGGACGTGGGATGGATAGGAACGCCGACAGCGCCGGTCTCGGGATCGGGTTCTTGTCCAACGTGGATGGCGCGAGTGGAAAAACCTTTGAATTGAGTGCTCATAATCAGCTTAGGGTAACCTTCCTTGACGCGACCAGATCATTGCCAAACCAACACAAACTAGCACGAGAAAACAGACCGAATAGATGTAGTAAAAAATCCTCAGCTTGGGCCAAATTCGCGGCGGCAATTGATCGGCAAACTTGTCGCTCCAGGTGTCACTCATTCGTGGAGGCAAAGAGGCTTCCTCCGATCCTGGAGTCCAACTTGAAGCGATCCAAGTGGCGCGAAGGTTTGAGAGCAATATCGCCGCGATAAAAACCTTCAGAACTCCTACGCGAGAAGCGAACATGTCTAGCATGTAGAAAACGAAGACCACGGCCGCAGCATATCTACTTCCTTCCCTAACTCCCACGCCTCCCAAGTAATAGAGCACGAGTACAAACGCGCCGCTTATCCAATGACCCGTGAACGCGGAAACAACAAAGGTGATACCTGCCACGATCGCGCAGACCCAAAAACCCTGCGTTCCGAGGTAATCGACATCGGTCCCGTTCTGAATCGAAGGCCAGAATAGGGTTTTTACACGACTCTCACTTGCAGGCGTCGAATCTGAAATTCCGAGTGTTTGCATGCGAAGGCCTCCCGACCTGATTGAAGAAAATCACCGCACTGAATCGGGAGTATATAGAAAAGCGGCGAAGATGAGCCCTTATATCCCGCCTTCGAAAATATCTTTGGACATGTAACGTTCGGCGGAATCGGGGATGACGGTGACAACGCGCTTTCCCGGTCCAAGTCGTTTTGCGATCTGCAGCGCCGCATAGGCATTTGCGCCGCCGCTTGATCCGGCGAGCACGCCTTCTGTCCGCGCCAGTTC
>JAOAPL010000401.1 GCA_025462925.1 Acidobacteriaceae bacterium | reverse complement strand
GAATTCTCTGCCGATGGCAAGAAGTTGGTAGGAAGAGTAGAAGTTTCCGCCGAGCAGCTCGATCCGGAGTTGAACCGAATCAACGTACGCGTGATAAATACTTCGCCTTTCGACGCCGACGATTTTGCCAACCGTGACAAAGTGTTGCTCCATTCGCTCATCTCCGCGCATTTCATTCTGAACATTGAACGTGGTGAGTTCGCGTCGTTGCTGGATCCCCCTCCGCCATACTCTGACGCTGCGGCGGCTTGCAAGAATGTTGGTGCTTTTCCGGTCTTAGTCGGAGATGAAGGGGATCGGACAACCCTCCTTTCCTCACCCATCATTCTTTACGACTATCCGAAGATTGCGCCTGAGAGCAGAGGCGACTTCTTCGACGGTACTGAAATCGACGAGATGCTGACGCTGCGCGTGATGACGCTCACTCCCGACGAACAGCAGGAGATGCACGCGAGTGACGAGCGCGCACGCGAGTTGCTGGAGCGGACTATCTCGATCCCTCAGGAACAAATGATGAAACTGCGCGGCGGGTTGCGGACATTGCGCCGGACAGAGGAGGAGTCGCAATGAACGAGTGGGATTTCCTGGCAGAAAAGCCCACGCCAGAATCCGTCAGGGTATTCGGAGTCGATCTCAAGAAGGGCGACAAAGTCAGGCTTTGGCCGAAGAAGGGTGCTGACATCCTCGACCTTGCGCTCAAAGGACAGGTGGCGACTATTGAATCCATCGAACAAGATTTTGACGACAACATCCACTTTGCAGTTCTGCTCGATGACGATCCCGGCCGCGATCTGGGAGCATTGCGCCAGCCGGGTCACCGCTTTTTCTTTTCTCCTGAAGAAGTTGAGCCGCTTACCGAAGGAGCGCAATCGGGAGCGGCATGAGCGCAAAGATCCTAGTTGCGGGCATCGGAAACATCTTTCTCGGCGATGATGCCTTTGGAGTGGAAGTCGTAAAGACATTGTCAACACAGCCGTTCCCCGAGGGCGTGCGCGTGGTTGACTTCGGCATACGCGGCTTCGATCTCACCTATGCACTTCTGGAAGACTGGGACGCGGTCATTTTTGTTGACGCGGTCTCTCGCGGTGAAGCGCCGGGAACGATTTACGTTATCGAGCCCGACCTCAGTACTTTGAATGCTGACGGACAACCCCAAGAGATGCTTTTGGAACCTCATGGAATGGATCCAGTGAAGGTGCTGCGATTGGCAATCGCGATGGGCGGCAAGCTGACTCGGATATTGCTGGTTGGTTGTGAGCCGGAGGTCACTGACCCCGACGGTCAGGGCTACTTGGGTTTGAGCGATGCCGTGCAGAATGCGATTGAAGAAGCCGGTCGCACTGTCGCGCGACTTGTAACCGAGATTCAAGCCGGGATGATCGAGCACCGGCCAAGTTGATGATGAGGTGATGTTATGAGCAGAGCAACTCGAAATGTGATCACCGGCGCAGCGGTATTGGCCGCCGTCGTTTTCGCTTCATTTCTTCCCGATCTTCGTCGCTATATGAAGATCCGCAATATGTAACAGGTGGACACGGCTTGAGCCATGCATGAGCTTTCAGTTGCTCTGAGCATTATCGAGGGTGTGATGGAAGAGTCGGAGCGCCGAGGCGGTCTGCAAGTCGCTGCGGTTCATCTCAAGCTGGGCCCGCTATCGGGCGTATCGAAGGATGCGCTTCTGTTCTCTTACGATCTTGCCTGTAACGACACTCCGCTGGAGGGTTCGCATCTAGTGATCGAGGAAGTTCCGGCAGTCCTCTACTGTCCTACCTGCGAGGCAGAGCGCAGGCCACCGTCATTGCAGGACTTCTTTTGTCCTGCATCTCCGGACCACATCCCGCAAGTGCTTCACGGACGGGAACTCGAAATCTCTGCATTGGAGCTGCAAGGGTGACTTCCACTCCGCGATTGATCGAAGTGCGACGAAATGTGCTGAAGCAGAATGACATTTTGGCCCGCGCTCTGCGCCAGCGCTTTTCCGATGCGGGAGTGTTTGTGGTGAGTGTGGTCTCAAGCCCGGGCGCTGGCAAGACTGCATTTCTGGAAAAAGTCCTGACGGAGTTGCATGCGCAGAAACGCGTGGCTGCTTTGGTGGGCGATCTTGCTACTGCGAATGATGCTGAGCGGCTTGCCCGGAGTGGCGCTCCGGTCCGGCAGATCACTACCGGCACCATCTGTCATCTCGACGCTGAGATGGTGGAACGTTCATTGGAGGGATGGACTCTGGCAGATTTGGATATTCTCTTCATCGAGAATGTCGGCAATCTAGTTTGCCCCTCAAGTTATGACTTGGGAGAGGACTTGCGCATCGTTGTGATGTCAGTGACCGAAGGCGAGGACAAGCCCCTGAAGTATCCGACTATCTTCAACACCGCCGACGTCGCCATCATCTCGAAGATTGACTTGGCTCCTCACGTCGATTTCGATTGGCCGTCGGCGCAAAAGAATGTTCACTCCGTCCGCCCTGGAATGGAGATATTCAGGCTCTCATCCAAAACCGGCGAGGGAATGAAAGAGTTCGTGCAGTGTCTAGAGTCGCGTCGCAGTCAGTCGCGCTGCCTGGTGGCGGACTGACGAGCATGGCGAATCCGGATTCCATCACACAACTGTTCGCGATTCTTGGCATCGGATTTTTTCTCGGCATGCGGCACGCAAGTGATCCCGACCACGTCATCGCGGTTTCCACCATTGTCACCAGAGAGCGAAGGCTTGGCCATGCGCATTTGATCGGAGCCCTGTGGGGACTCGGCCATACGTTCACTGTTCTGCTCGTGGGCGGCGCCATTATTTTGTTCGGGCTCGTGATTCCTCCATGGCTGGGACTGGGCATGGAGTTTTCAGTTGGCATGATGCTGGTTCTTCTCGGAGCGCTGAACATCGCCGTCCTATTGCGCACTGTTACAAATCAAAAGGCAGAGACTCAAGGCACGGTCCACACGCACACGCATGCTCACGGTGATTACATCCACACACACGCGCACGGGCATCATCCGGAATCTCATTCGCACAAATCCGATAGCACGCCAGTTGCATGGATCGATCGGCACTTCGGCGGACTGAGTTCCTATCGCCTGCTGCGTCCCGTTGTCATCGGATTAGTTCATGGAATGGCCGGGTCCGCTGCCGTAGCGCTTCTGATCCTGGCGACGATTCACGATTCTCGATGGGCGCTCGGCTACCTAGTTGTATTCGGTGTTGGGACGATCGCGGGCATGATGCTGATTACCACGATCATGGGTTCGACAGTTTCCTACGCGCAGAATCGTTTCGCGCGCTTCGGCACCGGATTGCAAGCCGCCGCCGGAATCCTTAGCCTCTGCTTCGGCCTGTTTCTTGCATATCAGATCGGGATAGTCCACGGCCTCTTCACCGGCGATCCGCATTGGATCCCACGCTGAGTTCAAAACCAATTCGAGTCTGCTTTTCCGTGACCAGTGCTGTCCTGTTATATTTCTCTCTCGATTCCCTGAAAGGTTTCTCTATGACTATGTGTGCACGTTGGCTCTCTCGTTCCGCGATCATGTCGCTGTCAATGCTGCTTATCATTGGCGCGGCGCAGGCTCAAACTTCGCCCAAATATCCAAACTACCCGAGCGAGACCCCTTCCGCTTTCGAGCAGCCGACCTATGGCATGGACCACGAGCGCCGCGACGTCATGATTCCTATGCGGGATGGCGTTAAATTGCATACCGTCATCCTTGTGCCTAAGGGAGCGAAGCACGTCGGGATCCTGTTCACGCGCACACCGTACAAAGCATCCGCACTTACTACGAATACGCCCAGCGTGCATCTTGGCACAAGCCTTTGGGGCTATGACAATGCAACGGAGCCCATCGTTGCCGGCGGATACATCCGTGTCGTGCAAGACATTCGCGGCAAATACGACAGTGAGGGCGACTATGTGATGAATCGCCCGGTGCATGGCCCATTGAATCCCACGCCTGTGGATGAGTCGACGGATACCTATGACACGATCGACTGGCTTGTAAAGAACCTGCCGGAATCAAATGGCAAGGTGGGCGTGCTCGGCATTTCGTACGATGGATTCCTCTCGCTCATGCCGCTCGTGCATCCCCATCCGGCATTGAAGTGTGTTGTCCCCATGAACCCCATGGTCGATGGCTGGCGTGGTGACGACTGGTTCCACAACGGAGCCTTCCGCCAGCAGAACATGCCGTACATCTACGAGCAGACCGCCACGCGCGACAACAGTGCGCATTGGCTTAGCAGCAACTTCGACGATTACGACATGTACATGAACGCGGTTTCCGCAGGAGAACTGGGCAAGCAACGCAACATGGGACAGATTGGCTTCTGGAAGAAGGTGACAGAGCATCCTTCATATGACAGCTTCTGGAGTGAGCAAGCCGTCGACCGTGTGCTGGCCGGTGAGCCTCTCACCGTTCCGACAATGCTGGTGCACAGCCTCTGGGACCAGGAGGACATTTACGGCGCGCCCGCCATGTATAAGGTGCTATCGCCAAAAGACAATCACCACGATAAGCTTTTCTTCGTCCTCGGCCCGTGGCACCACGGGCAGGAAATCGACGATGCCGATTCGCTGGGTGCGATCAAGTTCCGCAGCGATACCGGCCTGTATTTCCGCGAACAGATCCTTGCGCCTTTCCTAGCGCACTATCTGCAGGACGACGCACCCGCAATGCACATTGCGCCAGTAACCGCATTTGAGTCCGGCGCGAATCGTTGGGTGCAACTCAAGTCCTGGCCAGCCGGATGCGAGAACGGATGCGCCCCTACGCCGAAGCCGCTCTACTTCCAGTCCGACGCAAAGCTTTCGTTCAGCGCACCATCTAACGGCGACGCCTTCGACGAATATGTATCTGATCCAGCCAAGCCCGTGCCTTTCCGCGCTCGACCCAGTCAGCCGGTCGGCTACACGCCCAATCTTTCATGGGTGCGCTGGCTGGTTGATGATCAGCGTGAGTTCTCTGGTCGACCAGACGTGCTCACCTTCAAAACGGATGTGCTGACTACGCCCGTCAAGATCAGCGGCGAGCCGGTCGCTAACTTGATTGCCTCTACCACCGGTACCGACAGCGACTGGGTCGTCAAGCTGATCGACGTTTATCCGGACGAGGTCCCCGGACAGCCAGAGCTCGGCGGCTATCAACTCGCAGTCTCGATGGACATCTTCCGTGGACGCTACCGCGAGAGCCTCTCGCAACCGAAGGCCATTACACCTGGCACTCCGCTGCTCTACAAATTCGCGTTGCCAACATCGAATCACGTCTTTCTGCCCGGCCACAGAATCATGGTGCAGGTGCAGTCAAGCTGGTTCCCGCTCTACGATCGCAACCCGCAGACCTTCGTACCGATCATCTTCTTCGCCCGCCCTACTGACTACAAAAAAGCGAAAGAAAGCATTTTCCTCGTGTCCGGGCATGCCTGCTTCGTCGAACTGGCGGTCGTCACAAATGAACGTTGAAGATTAGTTTTTCAACTCTAAATAAAGT
>JAOAPL010000249.1 GCA_025462925.1 Acidobacteriaceae bacterium | reverse complement strand
CGCGCGTGTAGATACTGGAATCCTTCTTTGAGTTCATGGAGGTAACGCGAGATCGCTCCTCCAACACCTTCAAGATGTGCTAACGCATGCACCGGACGGGCAATGGTGTGCTTTCCTTTCCGCACTCCAAAGTAAAGCAGGAAAGATGCGACGTAGGTCAGCACGTCAATTAGCAGGATCCCGCCCAGGCCGATGCGATTGTAAAGAAATCCCACGATGGCGCCGGCGACCATCCATCCACCCTGAACGCCTGCCATCAAAAACGTATTGGCATGAACGAACTCGGAGTCGGGCGTGAGTTCCTGGATGAGCGCTGTGATTGTCGGCCAAAACATCCAGAATCCCGCAGCCACCAGCATGTTCATCAAGTACAAATGCCACAATTTCACTTGGTGCGTGAAGACAAGAACGGTGACGCCAAGGATCACCAGTCCGCGCAGCACATCGAGAGCCATGACCATGAGTCGGCGATCTTCACGATCGATGACGACACCGCTGAATGGAAGCAACAGCATTGCGGGAACGGTCTGAAGGACGACCAGCACAGCCAGGTTCATCTCTGACCGGGTCTCTTGAAAAATGTGCCAGATCACGGCGGAGGCATTCAGGCCGCTGCCCAGCATGGAGATCATATTGGCGATAAAAATCAGCCGGAGCCCGCGATGTCCCATGATCTTCCACATAGATTCAATTTACATCAGGTGACATTCGAAACGAAGGGCGAAAAAGCGGGCAGGATTCATCTCGAATATACTGTTAACCAGAGATGATTCCTTTCATCAACATCGGCCCCCTAAGCATTGGGACATTCGGTCTGATGATGTGGGCGGCGTTCGTAGTCGCGTACTTCGTTTTGAACGCTGATTTCCGTCGACGGAATTTTGCGGCCGATCCGCAGATGGTCATCGGCGTGAGTGCCGTCGCTGGAGTTGTCGGCGCAAAGATCTATCACGTACTGGAATCGCCCAACGAACTCATGGCGGCTCCGTTCAGCATTATTTTTAGCCGCAGCGGCTTCGCATGGTTCGGCGGCTTCATCGCTGGACTGCTTGCACTGATCTATTTTGCACGGCGCTACCGGATTCCCGTGCTTACTTTTCTTGACGCATGCGCCCCGGCTGCTGCGGCGGGCTATGCCGTGGGCCGCATCGGCTGCCTGCTCTCCGGGGATGGCGACTATGGACAGCCAACATCATTGCCATGGGGCATGAGTTTTCCTCCGCCTGCATTGGTTCCCAGCACTGACGTTTGTCCAAAATATGGAATGCCAGCGGATTGCCGAGTCCATCCCACACCGCTGTATGAATTCATCGTCGGGATGGTTCTTGCTTACATTTTGTGGAAGCTGGGCGAGAAAGTGATTCGCGCAGAGATGCCGCAGGGAGTTGTTCTGGCGGCGTTTCTCATTTTGTCCGGATTGGCGCGATTTCTGGTTGAGTTCATCCGTATCAATCCGCGAATTTATCTTGGATTGTCGAATGCGCAACTGGCAAGTTTAGCTTCGATAGTTGCCGGAATGATTGTGTATGCGATGGTAAGAAGACGCCCGGCAATTGCGGAACCGGATGCAAAGCCTTTGCGCGAGTCGCGGGCTACTCGAAGCTGACTTTTTCTGTCTGCATTACAGAATGCTTGCGGAAGTTTGCGTCGTCATGAACGGGGAAATCGGTACGGAAGTGCGCACCGCGGCTTTCTTTCCGCGCCATCGCCGACCGCACGATCAATGATGCAGCCTGTTGAATATTCCTGGCCTCACACGATCGCCGGGATACTGGAGCAGGCAAGCGGTCACGCAGTGCCGATATCATAACGATGGCTTCCTGCAATCCGGCCCCGTCGCGAACCACGCCGGCATATCTCCACATCACGTTCTGAATCACGCGGATGGCCTGCTCGGCTTTTTCCGGATCATCCTTCGCATTGCTCTCGACATCCCTCTCGACTGTATTGCGAGTGAGCGACTGCAATTCCTCGCGCATGCATTCACCCGCGCGCGCGCCATAGACAACCCCTTCAAGAAGCGAGTTGCTCGCCAGGCGATTCGCGCCGTGCACGCCGGTGCACGCGGTCTCGCCCGCGGCATAGAGACCGCGAACATTCGTGTGTCCGTAGAGGTCCGTCTTCACTCCTCCCATTAAGTAATGTGCGGCGGGGCGGATTGGGACCAAGTCCTTCGTGATATCGATCTTGTACTGCAGGCAAGTTGAATAGATTCGCGGAAATCGTTTGCCGATATGCGTGGATTCGAGGTGCCGCATGTCGAGATAAACGACCGGATCAGTTGCCGTGCTCCTGCTGATCTCACTGGCGATGGCGCGGGCGACCACATCGCGCGGCGCCAACTCGGCCATGGGATGAATCGCAGGCATGAAGCGCTGCAAATCTGGATTGAGCAGATACGCTCCTTCGCCGCGCAGCGCCTCCGAGAGAAGGAACCGCGGCGCGCCTGGAACATAAAGCGCGGTGGGATGGAACTGCACGAATTCCATGTCGCTTACGACCGCTCCGGCGCGATATGCCATGGCAACGCCATCGGCAGTGGCGACGCTGGGATTTGTTGTGTCGCGAAAGACCTGCCCCGCACCGCCGGTGGCAAGCAGTATCGAAGACGCTTGAACATTATGGCGCTTGCCGCCTTCAGCAATGAGTTCGACTCCAGCGACGGATCCGTCCTTCAATATCAGATCCGCGGTGAATTCAAACTCGCAAAAGGAAATATTCGGGAGAGTCATCGCCTTGGCGGCCAGGGCCCGGCCCATCTCGCGTCCGGTGGAATCGCCATGAGCGTGGAGGATGCGGGAGCGGCTGTGTGCGCCTTCACGCGTGAATGTTAATTTGCTTCCCGTGCGATCAAATTGCGTGCCCCACTCAAGCAGCTCATGTATCCGCTCGGGACCTTCCTCGACGAGTACTCGGGCCGCATCGGGATTAACGATGCCATCACCAGCGTCGATGGTGTCCTGCAGATGAAGGCCGATCTCATCTTCATCGCTGAGTGCTACGGCCACGCCGCCCACCGCAAAAAGCGTAGCCGACTCAGTCAGCTCCTGCTTGGCAAGTACGAGGACGCGCCCGGCTTCAGCAAGCGCGACTGCCGCGCGCAATCCGGCAACGCCGGCGCCTACTACGATGAAATCGGTTTCCGCGGGAACTTGCTGCATGGGGTTTGGTGGTCTTTGTGCTGCGATTGTGGTCGAAGGTCGATGTTATCACGCAGGATTTTGCGCCAGCATTGTTGCCGGGTCAGGCGGCGGCTGTGCGATATCATTGAACCTCGTGAAAAAGATCAAGGTCAAACTGAAGTCGACAGCTTACGACGTGCTCATAGGCAGCGAATCGCTGCGCATTGCTGGGAGAGAAATAGTTCGCGCTCTGGGCGGTGTGCCATCGCTCTGCCTCGTGGTGACTACAGCGCGCGTCCATAAACATTGGGGAAGCGTACTGGAGCAAAGCTTGCGTGCGGCAGGATTTCGATTCGTCGTCATCGAGATCAAAGATGGCGAGTCGCACAAGAACTTCGCAGGGGTCGAATCCCTGATGCGAAATTTCGCAAAGCATGGAGCGGACCGCGGGTCGGTTGTCGTCGCGCTTGGCGGTGGAGTGGTCGGCGATGTCGCGGGATTCGCTGCTTCGATCTACATGCGCGGAATTCCCGTGGTGCAGATTCCCACCACTCTGCTGGCGCAGGTTGATGCTTCCGTTGGAGGGAAGACGGGAGTGAATCTGGCGGCTGGTAAGAATCTGGTCGGAACATTTCACCAGCCGCGACTCGTGCTGATCGATCCGCAAGTGCTCTCAACTCTTCCAGACCGCGAATATCGCGCCGGACTATTTGAAGTAATCAAGTGCGGGATCATTCGCGATACGAAAATATTTGGCTTCATGGAAGACCATCATGAGCAAGTCTTGAACCGTGATCCCAAAGCGTTGATTCGAATGATCACCTCAGCCGTGAAGGTCAAAGCGGATATTGTTGCGAAGGACGAGCGCGAAGGCGGCCTGCGGCGCATATTGAATTTCGGGCATACGGTTGGACATGCTCTGGAGGCGGACTCGGTTTATAAGCGCTTTCTGCACGGCGAAGCAGTGGGATGGGGGATGGTGGCTGCTGCGGAGATCGGAGTGCTCACCGGCGTGACCCCGCAGAAAACCGCGCAGCAAATATCAGCGCTCATTCAAATATACGGCCCATTGCCACAGGTCAAAAGCACCGCACAGGACATTGTGCGCTTGATTCAATCGGACAAGAAAACGCGCAACGGAGTGCCGCATTTTGTTCTCGTAACCAAGATCGGAAGGACCTTGATCGCAAATGGCGTTCCGAACGTCGCCGTGAAGAAAGCTGTAGAGAGGCTGCGCCATCTATCATCAGAGAGATTGGCAGTTCGATGAAGCAGACCACCACAAATGCCGCAGTCACTGGGGCTGCCCCGGCCGGAGCAAGCGATGAGAAGTCAGCCGCTGTCGCCGTGCAGCAGATGTTCGACGAGATCGCTGGCCGATATGACCTGCTCAATCACGTGCTCTCCGCAAATGTGGACAGGCTTTGGTGGTGGCGAACTGCGCGGAAATTCCGGCACATCTTGTCGCAGCCGAACGCAGCCGTGCTCGACCTCTGTTGCGGTACCGGTGACATGGCCCTTGCTCTACGCAGACAAGCGCCGGATGCGGCGAGGCCCTATGTCGGCGCGGATTTCTCGCATCAGATGCTGCGTCGCGGGGCCGCGAAATTCCAGGGCAATGGGATCATTGCCATTGAAGCTGATGCGTTACAACTTCCTTTGCCGGATTCGAGCTTCGACCTGATCGTCTCCGCCTTCGGGTTCCGCAATCTTGCAAACTACGAAGCAGGACTCAGAGAGATCCATCGAGTGCTGCGTCCGGGAGGGGAATTCGGCATCCTCGATTTTGCAGAGCCCGGCGGACTCTTCGGGAAAATATACGCATTCTACTTCCGCAATATTTTGCCGAAGATCGGCGGGATGATTTCGGGAAAGAGCGGCGCCTACGAGTATCTTCCCGCATCCGTAAAGAGATTCCCTCCGCCCAAAGAGATGCAGGAGAAGATGTCCGCACTTGGATTCACAGACGTCTCATGGACGAAATATACATTTGGGATTGCGGGCCTGTATCGCGCCCGGAAACCTATGTCGGAGATCCGGTAAGAGTGGGTTCGAGCGTTTCGCTGCTGAGTTGAGGCACGAAGCTATCGGCGAGAGCTTCCTCAATGGTGTAGCGGATCACCTGCTTGTAAGAGTTACCCAGGAAAAAACGCAACCGGGTGGTGTCCATTGTGTATGAGCCCACAATGTAGGGAAGCGCCTCAGGCGGCACGCCGGATATGCCAAGTGCCCAAAAAAGTTTTAACGCCTGGCTGCAGGCCCAGCGCCCGGGAAGCCGCAACAGATTTGCATTTGCGATCTCCGCGCACCGCGACATGGTCAGCGCTTCGCCGCGTCCGGCAACATTCAGGATTTGTAATTCAGGACCGGTCTGCGGACTATCAAGAATAAAAGTGATGAGCCGAGCCATGTCATCGACATGGACAAACTGGAACTTCTTCTCTAAATAGGCGCTCCCGGCCGGGAGCAACATGGGAAGTCGTTTGTTTTTTTCCCGCGCCCATGCCCCCATTTTTCCCTTACCAGTGGGCGTTCCGCGCAGCGCGCCGACAAGATAGTTCTGCATGCTGGCTCCGACAAAGATATGCGGACGCAGAATGAAAGTGGTGCACGGCCCCATTTTGCGGGCGCGGAATTGCGCCACTTCATCTGACTCTTGCTTATGCACCGCGTAGGGAAGCGTATGTGCGCCGAGCGGATGGTCCTCTTTCACAAACTCCGGCGTCTCCGGCCCGTAAGCGGAAACGCTGCTGGGAAAAATAAATCTCGCTACTCTGCCGCCATGACGATTTACTTCCGAAATGGCTTCCATCACCCGTGCCGTTCCGGCAACGTTGATGTCCCACATCCTGTTCTTGTCGAGGACGCCGGTGCGCAGCGGATCGATAACGAATGCCAGATGCACGATCGCGGAGACGTCGTATTCGCGAATGAGTTGCACCAGCCGCGCGCACGAGGCTTCATCTCCTAGATCAATCGACTCGAAAAGATGAAGATCGTGCGTTCCGGGCGGAGGTGGATGCATGTCCAGCCCGATCACCCGATAATCGTGCAGGTGCGGCAGCAATCGCGTGCCCAGGTTGCCGGACACTCCGGTCACCACGATGGTTGCTTTGCGCTCGGGCATTCGGCGTTGTGCTATTTGAGTGTCGGCTTTTTTGCAGCCGGCACTTCCTTTTTCTCTGTTTCGGCTGGGCCGAAATAGGCGTCGTTCAGTTGCGGTTTGGTGCGATCAAATACTTGCTTCACGGTCTGTTGCGTGCGTTGGCTCTGAAGCACGTTCTCAATGTCTTTGGCGACGGTCGCCAGCGGGACCATGCGCTTTGAATCCACCTTATAGATGTAGTAGCCCTGACCATCTTCCAGGACCTCGGACACTTGTCCCGATTTCAGTGCAACGATCTGCGGCTCATGACGGGGATCCATAGCGCCATGACGCTTCCATCCTAGAGAAGTGCTGGGCGGAGCACCCGGCGCCTTTGTCGCAAGAAACGCATCGGCCTCAAGTTTGTCAGGGTCTTCACCGGCGACTGCGCGTTGGTGGATATTGTCTGCGAGCTGTTTCGCTTGTTCAGGCTTGGCATCTTTGTCCGTGCTTTTTGGAACCATGATGCGGCGTAGCGACAATTCCTCGAACTTGTCAGTATTTTCCGTGTAGAAGCTTTCAACCTCTTGCTGAGTCGGCTTGTTACTTTCAAACATCTTTTTCTCAGTGGCCTGGGCAAGCATCTTTAGCTCTTCCAATCGACGCTGTTCCTGGAAGAGGGGGTCCTTGTCCACGCCAAGTTTCTTTCCTTCGTTGGCTGCTGAAAGGAGCTGAACATAAAGTGTGGCCACTTGACGTCGCTGCTCTTTAGGCAAGTTCGGATTTACGACGCTGATCACTTGCTCGAAATCTGCCCGTGAGATCTTGGTGCTGCAGATCTCAGGAGGCGTGTTCGGCGGGCACAACCCCGGAACCGTGATGACGGTTTCGGTGGCCGCTACGGTAGGGGCGGCCGCAGCTGCGGGAGTTGTTTGCGCAGGCGTGCTTGGCGCGCCAGCAGCCTTCGCAGGAGCGGTTGACTTCGGCTTTACAGGTGTTGTTTGTGCGGTGGCAATTGCTGTCACCAATATGAGTGCGGCGGCTTTGAAGATGTTTTTCACTGAAACTGGTTCTCCTGAGAACTAGAGGATGTATGTTGCAACTGGCTAATGAGTGCCGGGAAACGAGCGAATCCTAGCACAATGGCAAAACAAGCGCACTATTGGACGCAAACCGGTTCTGCTGAATCGGCGGTTGCTGTAACATCATTCAACCGAGTCCGATTCATCTTTAGCGAGCAAATGGCGACACCTCATATCCAAATTGAATTGCATTCCATGCAGATGGAAAAGCGCCAGGTAGCGCTGAATTCACTCTATGTGGCGGTGATTATCACGGTCTTGAAGCTGGCAGTCGGTTATCGAACCGGCAGCTTGGGAATCCTATCGGAGGCAGCGCACTCAGGCCTGGATTTTATCGCGGCGTTCATCACGCTCTTGTCTGTTCGCGTCTCTGACAAGCCTGCCGACGCCGACCACCAATATGGTCACGGCAAGGTCGAGAACTTTTCCGCTTTTATTGAAACCGGACTGCTCCTGGTTACATGCGTATGGATCGTCTGGGAAGCGGTTCGCCGGCTGATGTTCCATGAGGTCCACATACAGCCCACGTTAGCCGCTTTCGGCGTGATGTTTCTTTCCATGATCTTGGACCACTGGCGCTCGGGAAAACTAAAGAAGATTGCGAGCAAGTATGACAGTCAGGCGCTGGAAGCTGATGCGCTGCACTTCAGCACTGACGTCTGGTCGAGCGGAGTGGTGATACTTGGTCTCGCCGTGGTAATGGCCGGTGAACGCCTCAACATCCCATGGTTAACCAAGGCCGATCCCATCGCGGCACTATTCGTCGCCATGATCGTTGTTTATGTCAGCTGGCGCCTGGCGCGACAGACGAT
>JAOAPL010000239.1 GCA_025462925.1 Acidobacteriaceae bacterium | reverse complement strand
GTATTGTCGCCGGCGACCGCATCGCCGTGCGTTCCATCATCAAAGAATGTCTGTGCCGCAACTCCACCAATCGGAGTGAGATCGGCGGTCACGCCCAATCCAGTGCTGGTAGGGTTCGTGCCCGGGTTCACGTTCACGGTCAGAAGCGTCGATGTACCCGCCTGCACCGGGTTCACGCTCGCTGCAATGGTGCCGGTCGGATTCGTCGGTACAACAACCGTTGGAATACCTATGATGGAGATGTCATCGATCGCGAGTGCTTGTGCGTTTGTGGTCGTCGTACCCGACGCGACCGAATAATTCCACGCCAGGTAGAAAGTGCCACCTGCCGGAATATTTACTGCCGGAGTCAATGTTTGGTTGGTAACCGCCACCGTTACTCCGGGCGCGTTAGCAAAGCCTGCGTTCGTACCGGAGTCGGCCGCGAAAGACGTCAGGAAGTTGGTTCCGGTAATCCCATTGCCTGCGCTAGTCCAGGTCGCGCCGTCTGTCGAATAAAAGAGTTGGATACGAAATCCCGCCGGGTTGATCCCGTTGCGATATTTCTCCACGTTGTATGAGATCTGCAATCCCGAGAGGCCGGCGCCCGTGTTGTTCACCATTTGCGCATAAAGATTTCCGCTCGCCGTTGCCGTCCCGGATGAAAGGAAACCCACCGCCCGGTCAGTCGGGGTAGCCGTCGAACCGAAATTGTAGATGCCGTTCGACGCTGATGGCGACAGGTTCGTACCGCCTGAAAACGTAGTATTCAAAGCCGCCGCCGCAAACGTTCCCACCGTGCGAACCGTGGTAAGTTTGTCCACCTTAAAATCTGCAGGTAATGCCGCAGTCGTAAACGTTCCCAGGCTGTCAAAGTTCTGCATGTACGCGGCATTCGTCGGAATCGAGATCGACGCCAGCGCAACATATGTGCAGATCGCGGAAACCGCCGCAATGGCGACCACCAGTGCAAATCCTTTGCGCAGCATAAAACGCAGCGCAGCAGGTACAAACGTTAAAGACGCAGAACTTGGACTGCCTGCGGAAATTCTTCGCATGATTAATTCCTCTTTTTAGTTTTTTGCACGTGGGGGCGGGCTATGTCGTATAGGAAGATCGTCTTAATACGACGCCCGCTAGTATCAATGCCAGAGCCGGACTCAACAAGTAAAAATTTGGTGAATAAATTTTGCGCGGAAATTTCCTAGCAGTGAAACGCTTGTGTTGGCAAGAAATTTTGTGTCGGTAAGAATTTTTTTCTGGATTTCGCGAATTACGGTTGCCCACAGTCGTCGCCGTCCGAGTCCGAAGGGCGACATCAATCATCCACTCCCGAATGAACGACACCGTTTACAATGGTCTCGAGCAAGACATATGTCAGCCCCGATCAAATCCCGTCCTCAAACCCAGGCTGCTTCCCTGCCCCAAGTCCCTCTCACAATCGAGGGCTCAAGCATGCTGCACCAGATGTTTCGTGTGCGCTGGACAGCTTGGAAACAACTGGACACAAATGATCAGAAGACGATTCTGCAGGAAGCCGCGGACGCGATCGAGAAGATGGAACAGAACGCTTCCGGACAAAGCGCGATCTTCTCCCTGCTCGGACACAAAGGCGATCTGCTCTTCGTCCATTTCCGCAACTCCTTCGAAAAGCTGAATTCCGTCGAGCTGGTTCTCTCGCGATTGCGCCTCTTCGATTATCTCGAGCAAACAACTTCATATTTGTCGGTGGTGGAATTGGGACTGTACGAATCCACGGTGAAGACTTACGAGTCGCTGATCGAACGCGGCATCGAACCGAATTCTCCGGAGTGGAGCGCCGAGATTGAAGAAGTATTGAACCGACAGCGCGAAGCCATGCACTCGCGTCTATTTCCGGAGATGCCGCCGCAAAAGTACGCCTCCTTCTATCCTATGGACCGCAAACGCGGCGAGGCCATCAACTGGTACACGCTCCCTCTGCAGGAGCGTCAGCGCCAGATGCACGAGCACGGTCTCGTGGGACGACGCTATGCCGGCACCGTCAAACAGATTATCTCCGGCTCAATCGGTTTCGATGACTGGGAGTGGGGAGTCACGCTCTTCGCCGACGACCCTCTGGTCTTCAAGAAACTGATTTACGAGATGCGCTTCGACGAGGTCAGCGCCGTCTACGCCGCCTTCGGCTCCTTTTATGTCGGTGTCCGCGTCCCCGCACGAGATTTGGCCACAGTTCTGGGCGGCAAAGCAATCAAGGATTAGCGGGGTGCCCCACGTTCGCGAAGCTAACGTGGGGATTTTCCTTCTCCCTACTCACAATCCTCCGCGTTCTCGGCAACCTGCCCCGCGACGCAATCACCGCAAGTCCCGCCAGCGACGCCGCAAACGCCATCAGCATTAAAACGCTCCCCTTACGTGAACGGAAACGCGTCGACGGCAGTCCTCGCCATAGTGTTCCAAGAAGAATTTGACTGCAAGTGACCGTCCAGATCGCCCCGTAAAAAACGCGACGCTCCGCCCATTCACCAATCGTCGAACGCCTTGTCCGAGGCAGAACGCCATTGAATCCCAACCCCCAGCTGACGCTCGCCACCGGAATCCAGCCGTAGTAGTAGATCTTCCCCATGCGCCATTTCCCTCGCACGATTGCATCCATGGTTCCAATCAGGTTCAGTGCAGCGAATGTAACCAGATCGCTCCAAGCTGCCGTGTAGCACAGCCGCCGATATAGCGGATTCGGTAAGTCTTCGGTGAATGTCATGATGTAGGGTTTCGGTTCAACTCCGGGCAGTCTGCTGCGAAGGCCAGCGATACCCGTCCGGAAACAAACCATGGCGAGCCACTTCGCCATCTGCCGGTCGAACCCCTTCTCAAAAAGCCGGCACGTGAGCGGCCCCGGCAAAAGATAGAACACGGTTATCCAGATTGGCCAATGGCACAATCGATAGACTGCGGTGTTGCGCTCGCGAATGCGGATTTGATCTGTGTATTGAACTGCTACAACAGATTCGAGATGCGAACTCATGTTCATGATTAACCGACGAGGGTGCGCACCCTTTTCGCGGCCCAGTCCGAAGGACGCCATTACTTAGCCCAGCACGTAAGTGCTGGGCAGGATCACGCCGATGACCGACCCCGAAGGGACGGCACCAAGGTTCATGCTCTTGCTTGTGATGACCTACAGGAGAACAAAGGTTTTTTCTAGTTCATCCATATAGTTCGCAGCATCCAACCGTAAATATCAAACACTCCCGAACACAAACTCCGGATTTCAGCAGATCGGTTTCCCCCAGATGATTACGCAAATGACATTCGCTGCAATGATGGGCCCCTTTAACGCGGCTTCGGTAAGCACTGCCGCCCTCATTCCAGATGTTTGGGCGCGCTACATCATCCTCACCATTGTGGCAGTGACCATCGCGCTGCTGCTGCATCATCTCTTCTACTCCATCGGCTTCAGGATGACGCGGCGCAGGCCGGGCATCTTCGAAGATCTGCTACTGAAGCACAGTGAGCGCCCTACCCGAGTGCTCTTACCGCTCCTGGCAGCGCTGTGGATAGTTCGCCAGTCGTCTGTACCTCAGGAATTTGTCGGCACCGTCAGTCACGCGCTCGGATTGGCCATCATCGGATGCATCGGCTGGTTACTCATCGACCTATCCAATATCTTTCGTGAGATCGTCGTCGAGCGCTATGACCTCACGCTCGCCGATAACTACTCCGCCCGTCGCATACATACGCAGGTGACCGTACTGCGGCGTGTCCTGGTCGTAGTTATTGTCCTCCTGACCATCGCTCTCATGCTGATGACCTTCCAACAGGTCCGGCACTTTGGTGAAACTGTCGCCGCATCGGCGGGTTTAGCAGGCATCGTGGCCGGTCTGGCAGCTAGGTCGACACTTTCAAGTCTGATTGCCGGAATTCAGGTCGCGATTACCCAGCCCATAAAGCTGCAGGACGTGGTCATCGTCGAAGGCGAGTGGGGTCGCATCGAGGAGATCTTGACTACGTTTGTGGTCGTGCGGATCTGGGACCAACGCCGCATGATCGTGCCGTTGACATACTTTATTGACAAGCCGTTTCAGAACTGGACCCGTCGCAGCTCTGACATCATGGGCACAGTTTTTTTGTATGTCGATTACACCGTGCCGGTGGAAGATATTCGGCAGGAATTGCAACGGATCGTCCAGAGTTCTGATCTCTGGGACGGAAGGGTCTGCGGTCTTCAGGTCACGAATACAACCGACAGATCCATGGAGTTGCGCTGCTTAATGAGTTCTGCCGATTCCGGCAAGAGCTTCGATTTGCGCGCCTTAGTACGCGAGCGGTTGATCTGGTACATCCAGAAACACTATCCCGAGAGCCTGCCGCAAGTGCGGGCCGTTCTGGGGAATGTGGGAAGTGCGGGAGGGCATGAGAACGGCTCTCTGGTCGGCGGAACAGCCGATGGGAACGAAGGACGGGCGGCGTAAACCATTAGGCGGCACGGGAAAGGGTGTGTCGCGCTAGGACTAGGGTAACGTCGTCTTGCTGCTCACCGCTGCTGAATTGCTGGGTGGCTGCAATAATCTTCTGCATTAACGGCTCAACCGGAAGATCGCGATGCGCTCTCAGCGTATCCAACAGGCGGGACTCTCCAAACTCTTCGCCGTCGATATTGGCTGCCTCGGTGATTCCGTCCGTGTATAGAACCAGGATGTCGCCCGGACAAAGTTGCACTTCCGCAATCTCGCACTTCCAGTTCTCGAATAGTCCTAGGACTGTGCAAGTGGAGTGAAGTCTTTCCACCACCACCTGTTTATCGGGTCGCTGTTCCGAACATTCGCCAGCATGTAGTAATAAAGACGGCAGATGCCCGCAGTTCACGTAACGTAATCGACGGACGGAATCATCGTAGTCGGCAAAAAATAGTGTCGCGTAAGTGCTGTCGCTGCTGTTCTGATAAAACAAGCGGTTCACGGATGTAAGCAGTCCGGCCACATCCTCGAGCGCCATCGCATACTGGCTGCGCAGGTTTGCTTGCAGATTCGCCATCAACAGCGCTCCTGACATTCCCTTGCCGGAGATATCCGCGAGCACAATCCCGAGCCGTCCGGGCCCTAAGTCAAGGAAGTCGTAATAATCCCCACCCACCTGGCGAGCCTGCACACAACTTCCCGCATACTCCAGCGTTCGTAGTGGCGGCATCTTCTGAGGAAAAAGCCGCGCCTGTACCTGTCGTGCAATTTCCATCTCGTGCGCAGCGCGGTGCTCGGCTTCCATCCGCCGCGCCATGTCCTCCGCCAACCGAATGCTCTCAAGAGCGATTCCTAGCTGGCTAGCCACGGAATCGAGCAACTGTTTGTCCTCGCCTGAATAGGGCTCTTCGGAGAGCCGCTTGCCAAGAACCAGCAAGCCAATCAATCGGCTGCTGCGATCAAGGATCGGCACCAGGCAGTCCGGTTGAAGCACTCTCAATTGGGCCAGCGGGTCCGCACCGTTCGCGTCGTAGGGTGAGACCTCCCATGCACGTCCACGCTCGGTTAATTCCGCCAGTATCGGCAGATTCGAAGGAAGGCGCTCCAGACCCGGCGGGACGCTCCCGCACTCGGCCACTAGATGCCCATTCTGATTTTCCATGTAGCCGGCCAGCGTTGTCGGATGAAGCGCTTGATGTAAATGGTTCTCAAGTAAAGCAGCTAGTTCGTGGCGGCTCGTGGTCGTACGCATCTTTTCGGCCAGGTCTTGAAGGATCCTGCGCGCGTCATACGCTCCTCGGAAGAAAGCACGATCGATCCGCTGAGTCGAATGCCGAACCGCAGGCGACGCCACGCTCGCGAGCAATATCCCAAACCCCACGCCCACAGCCATGGCGATGTGGGAATCTACGCGAAAGAATCTTGTGAACGAAAGGGAAAAAATCGCATTCACAGTCAAAGCCAACACAAGGATGAGGAATACAAATCCTCGGCGAACCAGGATGTACCGCGCGCTGTGTTTCAGCAGTGCAGGGATCTCCAGCACCCGATGTTTTACGACGGCATAAGCGAATGACAGCGGGAACAGAAACAATATGATCACACAGGAAACTTCAAGCCAGAAAGATGTGTGAAAGCCCGCAATGTCCTTGACTGCACCCTCTATTGTGATCGGCAGGACGCCGGCAATAGCTCCCCAAAGAATGATCCGGATTTTTCGCCCCGCATCCGGGGTGGAGGCCTCAAAAGCATTTGCAACCAGCGAGGCTAGGCCTAGTGCTTCAAACGAGTACTCAAACGCCTGCATAAATAACAATGCGTATCGATGTCCCAGGAGGTGCACTAGGAACCCTGGAAGACGTGGATCGCCGATCCGAATTCCAAGCAGCCCGATCCAAGCCCCAAATGCGAGCCCTGCCCACTTCAGCCACGGCAACCGGCGATCAATCGGTGAACGCGCCGGAAACACGGCAAAGAACAGATAGAAAAGCGGGGCCTGCAATCCACGGAACAAGGCGCGATAAGCTGCACAAAAATCACGTAGCGCCGGGTTCATGCCAAACGTGAGTACAGTGGGCACGGAAAGGATCGAGCAAAACATCAGCGCTAGCAGCCACGCCTTTGGATCATCGAGCCGCAGGAACAGCACCGTCAGTCCTACTACGAGAAAAACAACCGGAAACAATCGGATGATTCCTAGAGCGGAATTCCTGACCACTCCCTCCTGGGATGGAGACAGCGACGCGGCTCGAAAGAACCCACGCAGAAGTAACGGTTTGTGCTCGCCTGGACGTTCAACGGTCAGGTCTACCGGATCGCCGGGATGGGCGCGCATCCAGGCCTCTTCGAGAGGTGCTGTGGGATCCAGAGGGCGTCCATTGACTGCCACAATCCTGTCATTGGCCCGCAGTCCGGCGTGCTCGGCCGGACTTCCCGGTATCACGCTCAGAACATCTTCTGCATTCGCCCCTGCGTTGTATTGATTGTCAAAGCCCAACTCGACTAACGGAGACCGGCGAACGTTGTACATCCAGAGCGAACCGTAGAGGATCGCGGCACCTGCAAACAGTGTAGCCAGTGTGAGTAAGAGTGGACGCGGTAGGTCTGACCAGCGCGGCAGAGACTTGCGCCTGCGGACTCGGTCCGAGTACTGGACCGCTCCTGTCGCTGCTCGCTGATTTTCTGTGGCTGTTGGCATGGCCGTTCATCCACGGCGCTTGAAAAATTGCACTGCGCGTTCGTGCTTCTTGGCTTTTTCGAGAGACGAGAAGGTACCAAGATTTCGATGTTTACGCGTTCGCGGATCCGTCTTGCGTGAGTACAATCGGTACTCACCCGACTTGAGTTTCCGGATCACATATAAGGAGATGCGTTCGACCATTGAACAGCTTTCTCACGACGTGAGGGTGGCCCGCCGAAACCTGCCCTGAGCGAAGCCGAATGGGCGAAGTCCTGGTTTTATAGACTTATCTCCAGTTGAAACGTTTCCCTATAGCGGCAATAAATTGCAGCAACTCACTCCGGGCAATCAGCGCGGCACAACCACTGCGTATAGCTGCCTTTGGGTGGCGCAGGCCTTCAGGCCTGCATTTATCGGAGTGAAAAAGTGGGCTTTAGCCCCTGAGGTAACTTTTTGCCGGGCGCCCCACGGTAGTCTGCCCTGAGAACTCCGCAGAACTGTGACCCACCTCCGCTCTGTCATCCCGACCGGAGCGCAGCGGAGTGGAGGCACCTCGCCTTGGATTTGCTCTGCATTGAACTTTGAAACTGACACTCGCGGGCGACAAAAAATCGCCCCTCCTCACTCCAGCGCCATAGGCGCGGCATATTTATAGAATTCCCGCGGGGACGACTGAATCATCGTTGCAAGACTGTGAGTTGGGGGCTCGCTGAATTTGCCGGTGGCTCTTTCGTTTTGTTTCGCGCGATGGCTTTACCGATCCGGTTCGATATCTGAAACAAATCGCCGGCGGTGATTCCCGGAATCACTCGGAGGTCGCCAACACGCGCGAGCCCCGCGGAAGCAACGCAACCGCATTGCGAACAATCCGGATCTCCGCCGAATTGACACGGTTCGACTCGCGTTTTCAGATCGGCGGATATCGTCGTCGTCGTTTGCGCAAAGATGCAGGATTTCGGCGAAGAAGGTGGTCGAAGAAAGTTT
>JAOAPL010000397.1 GCA_025462925.1 Acidobacteriaceae bacterium | reverse complement strand
CGAAGTTCGCGCAGGTTCTCGGATCGCAAACGGGCAAATTCATCAAGCAATTGTCCCAGCGATTTGCCTTGGCTCTCTCGCGCTTGCGCCCAGCGATCAAATTTCTCAAAAGGCTTAGTCTCCCCGGATTCGAGGATCACCTTCGTCCGCACCATCCAGTCGGTGCGTTCGCCGTGGATCAGATGGCCGACCACATCGAAGACACTCCATGTGCCTTCACCTTCATTTCTAGATGTCCACTCTTCGGGCAGGTCACGCAACAACGCATCGAGGGCCGCAGGAGTGCGGGTGAGAAGAGATATTGTTCGATCTAGATCATGTCCCATAGTGCTAGGGATGTTTGTTGCAAACGTCTCGATGCAAATTTCTGATGAATGTAATCCTCAATCACTTCAGTCCCTTCACCACAAACAGTGAAGAAAAGATGTGGTTCTCGACCAGAAGGTAGTGAGCGCCGTCGGGCGTGACTTGGACATTGTAGATACCCTGAAGACCTACCTTATCCCTTGACGTGAACGCTTTCCAAGGCTTCTTCGCACCTGTGTCCACGTTGAGCTGGTAAGTGTTCACCGTGGTCTCGCCTTTTTCGCGGATGATCACGGTGCGACCACCCTTCAACCACTGAATAGGAGTCTCGTCCTGCTGGATTGCGGTGATGGCTCGCGGCGAGCCGCCGCCTTCCAGGGCAAACATAAAAAACCTTCCTTGAAGATCATGCGCCAGCAATTCTTTACCATCCGGTGACAACAGATCGCCGACAACGTCTTCCGGTGTGACTGGCTTGGGTTCGCCGCTGTCCATGGAAACCAGGTAGGACCGAGAACCCTTCCCTTGCTCGTGTGCCGCCATCAGGAATCTCTTGTTGTCTGGCATCCAGGGCGCTGTCGAAGTCTCAAAATGGATATTGTCCGAATGCAGCGTGCGTGTTTCACCCGCGCCCAGCGGCAACAATAGGAGGTTCTGATCTGATCCCGCAAGTGCGGAGACAACCCATTGATTATCGGGCGATATGCTATCTCCGCCGCCTTCGCCAAGCTTAACCGCTGGGGACCCGTCAGTCTTGCGCAGAAAAAGAGAGTAGTTGGTAGTAGCTCCCGGTTCTTGTGTGCTGAAAGCCAACCACTTCGCATCATTCGACAGGGACTGTCCCCAAGAAAGATCAACCCAGGTCAGGTCGCGAGTCTTGCCCGTGGTCACATCTCCGAGCGTGGTGTCGATACGGAAGGCTTCAGCGATGAGAAGAACGCGACCGTCTTTTGCGATGTCTTGGACGCGGACATTCACCGGCGAGCGCAAAATGACGCGGTCCTTCTTTGCGAGAGTGACCGCATGCAGGGAGTAGAGAACGCCACTGTCTTCGTCATTGGACGAGAACCAAAGTTCACTGTCATCCGGAGACCACGCCAGCCCGTCTTCACTGGGATAGTCACGCGTCAATACCGTCCGCTTACCGGCCAAATCAACAACAGAGATAAAACCGCGGTCGTCGCCGTAAACGGGGTGGTCCATGAAAGCGATCTTGTCACCACTGTGGGAGAAGCGCAGATTGCTCACGTAACCTGACGTCTCGTAGAGAACTTTGCCTATCGGATACTCCAGGCGAAAGCGGTTTCCCACCTTGCGGGCAACGGCGAGAGCAGAACCATCCGCGGACCAATCGGCATCGACGACATTGTCCAGAACTTCCCGCGGCGCGCCACCGGTGAATGACGTCCGCGCCAAAGTGCCAAAGCCAATGTGCTGAAGAGGAAAATGGCGGTTCAAAGCAATCGCGAGTTCACCCGTGGAAGAGACAGAGAACAAGTCGGCGTCCGGCACGGCGAGCGGATTGAACACGCTGGCATCCGTGCGCTGGAGCCATAACCGCATCGGTTCGCCGTTCCACATGCCGCCAAAGACGACGGTCTGCCCATCGGGTGAGAACCTGGCCATACGCATATAACCGCGGCTGGCTGTAAGTTGCCGGAATAACGGCGGCGTACTGTTCGTGCCTCTCATTAGCGCAAAACTTCCGCCGGCGACGAGCAGTAGCGCAACGGCGCAGATCACAACCACCGGAAGGGAAACAGAAAATCGGTACGCTTTGCCGGCTATGCCCACCTGCGAAGCCGAGGTGCTGGCGCCGCTCATGGCTTCCAGCGCAAACGCCAGATCGCGTGCAGATTGAAAACGCTGCTCCGGATCCTTTTCCAGGCAGCGGCGCATGATCCGTTCAATGCCCGGCGGAATAGCGCGCGTAGCGCTGCTTTCCAGTTCCGGCGGGTCTTCTTTCAGGATGGCGGTCATGATCTCGGCGGAAGTATCTCGCCGGAAAGGCCGCTCGCCGCTCAACATCTCATGCAGCACCGCGCCGAAGCTGAAGATGTCAGAGCGATGGTCCGCCGCCATGCCGCGCACTTGCTCGGGAGACATGTACCCGATGGTGCCCAACATCACTCCAGGTGTGGTCTGCGGCACGGCAGTCATCGTCGCTCCGGCAGCTACCATCGTCATCGGATTTTGCTTTGCCAGCCCAAAGTCGAGGATCTTGGCGCGACCGTCTTTGCTGATGATGATGTTTTCCGGCTTCAGGTCACGGTGAACGATGCCTTTGTCGTGCGCGGCAGCAAGTCCTTGCGCTATCTGCAGCGCAAAGTCCTGCACCTTGCGGACGGGCAACGCTCCGTCGGCAAGTTTCGTCCGCAATGTCTCGCCTTCAAGCAACTCGGTGACGATGTACCGTGTTCCGCCATGCTCGCCAATGTCAAATACAGCAACTATGTTTGGGTGGTTCAGCGTCGCGATCGCGCGCGCCTCTTGCTCAAAGCGCGCCAGCCGCTCAGTGTCGGAACTGAAATTATCGGGAAGGACCTTCAGCGCGACATCGCGCCCAAGACGCGCATCATGCGCACGGTAGACTTCGCCCATACCGCCGGCGCCGATGGCAGACACAACTTCATAAGGACCGAGTTTGCTGCCGGATGTGAGGGTCACAAGTGCGCGCAATTATATGCGAGGTGAATCGCGGTTTAGTTAAAAATCCAGAAGACTGGAATCGGAGCAGCTTCAATCCACTCATTTCGCGCGAATGAATGGGCACCCCGGGACAGTACTCAGTCCTGTCTCAGCTATACTGCCCGGCGTGGGCTGACCATTAAATTGGATGCTGCTCGGCCGAACTATTTAACTGTGTAGCCCTTGCCTTCCATGCACGCGCCAAATGCCTTTTTGAAGCCGTCAAGAGAGGCTTGCTGTTTTTGTGCTTGGCCTTGCGCCTGTTTCTGAGCCTGCTTTTCGGCTTCTTTTTTTGCCCTTCTCCCCCTCAATCCACCAGCCGTTGCGCCCACGGCTGCGCCCTTACCTGCGTCGCCGCCGATCGCGCCCATGAAGAAATCAGTCAATGGAGCAATCTGCAGGTGAGACAATTCCACGCATGGATTACATCTGGAGCCCGTGGCGATACGCCTACATCACCGGCGCCTCCGCCAAGGGCGAGGGCGGCGGCTGCATCTTTTGCGAAAAGCTGAAGGAGACTGACGACAAAAAGTCGCTCATCGTCTATCGCGGAAAGCACTGCTTCATCATCCTGAATGCTTTTCCATACACCTCCGGACACGTGATGATCGTCCCCAACGCTCACGTGGACGAGCTTCAGAAACTCGACGATACCGCGGCATCGGAGATGATGGCACTGACGCAACGGATGGAAGGCGTGTTGCGTGAACTTTATCGTCCGGACGGCATCAACGTT
>JAOAPL010000194.1 GCA_025462925.1 Acidobacteriaceae bacterium | reverse complement strand
ACTGCCAGAGCCAGCCATGGTGAATGGCAACCGGGCTAAGGGCCCCCAGGGCGACCAAGGTCCGACCGGTAGCGGGCGCAAAAGAAAGCAACAACAGAGTGACAACGTAGATGGCGACGCTCGCCAGGATAATCTGCCGTACTGCGCCGCGAAACGGCGGGAACCCCATTCCGGAATAGACATTTCTTGGCATATTTACCAGCCGACAGCAGCAAGCACAGATTTATCGTAGCAGCAGCTACCGTTCCGGCACAGGCACGATAGGCTGGCTTTTGTGTCCCGCCTCATCGACCGATTCAACCGCAAAGATCACATTATCCTTCGAAACCGGTAGCGTGGCCCGCGTCACTTTACCCACAGATAAAGAGTGTTCCCAATCCGGAGCGCTCGTTGCCCGCCACAGCACTTCATATCCTGACGCTCGCCCGTCTGCGGGAGACTCCCAAACTAAAGTCGAGTCATTAACCAATTCCTTAGTTTCAACTCTCACGTTTCGCGCCGGCCCGGGAGCCGACGCCAATTCCGCCAGCGTCGCCGCATTCAGCCGCGCCACATTGGCCACGTAGTCGTGATTCACAAATTTAGGCAAGTCACCATATTCGATTCCATTTTCCGTCCGAACGTTTTGGTGTTGACGATTAAAATTTTCGCGAAACTCAGTGAAGCGGACTGCCGCATATCCTGCTTCATTGAAAGAAATATGATCTCCGCCGCGGAGGTAGCGATCTAAGCGGAACTCCATCAGGGGAGCAACGCCGGGCTGATAGATTCGTGCCGTCTGCGCTACATAGCGTGCAAGCTCGCGTGACGGAGAATCGTTTTCGCCGCCCAACGCCCGGATCATTCGCAACTGAGCTTCCGTGGTCGCGTCAGGAATGCTCTCTGAGAACACGCGCACTACTTTAGGGTCTTGCCCCGGACTTTTGTCCCCGCCCACGATGTCATTGTTCAGCACCGCTTCAATGTCCCAGCCTTGCGACTTCGCAAATTCGGCAAAATGTTTGCTGCCGTCGAGGCCCTGTTCCTCGCCGGCCACGGTCAGGAAAATAATCGTTCCTGGAAACTTCAGCTTGCTGAGCACGCGGGCGCACTCCAGGCTGACAGCCGTTCCGCTGCCATCGTCATTCGCACCCGGAGCAGCGCCGCGCGTATCGAGAGTGTCGCTGTTGCGCGAATCGTAATGTCCGGTGACCAGCACAATGCGTTTCGCGTCCTCCGGATTGGTTCCCCGCAGCACGGCATACACATTCGTGATTTCGATAGGCGCCGGCACGCGCTCGCTGACAGGCTGCGTGAAGCTGTCCGTCTTTACTTGCAGGCACCCGCCGCAATCGCGCGAATAGCGTTCGAATTCACTCTTGATCCACTCCCGTGCCGTGCCAATCCCCCTTCCTGCGGAAATCGACGCGGCATCCTGCGCCGAAAGTGTTGATCGCGTCTGGAAGCTGACCAATTTCTCAATATCGGATTGCAGCTGCGCCGCCGAGATTTCCTTCAAAGCGGCCCGAATTTTGAGATCGGCGCTGTGCGAACCCACCTCTTGTGCCTGTTGCCCTCGCGCCGCCGAAACTGTCAGCCCCGCCCACAAGCCGATCGCCAGTGGTGCTGCCGCAAACCGTCTCTTCGAAATCACGTTGTTCTCCTCGTGAACTGCTCTTTGTACATTATTTTGCGGCGCCCGGAAACACAACGATTGCACAGAGTCGACACTATTGTCCCGATTTGAATTCTTTCAAGCAAATATGTTCACTTGACCTTGCCTCGTACACAGGCACGATGTTTATGTTCTCGCATGAGACGTGCAGTGGGAATTCTCGTTTGCATTGCTCTGGTGAGCCTGCCCGGAAACGCCGCGCCCAAGCCACACGTAGTCGCTCTTGGCCGATGGACCACAATTTCGTGGCGCGAGCAGGATAGCGCAGGCAAACCGCTCCAACTCAAGATTCGTCCGCTGTACGTGGACGGTCGAACGAAGGAATTCACCACCGATATGGCCCACGATGTGACCGAGCAGACCTTCGTGGTACAGCGCATCTACCGGCTCAACGACTCCCTGCCGCAACAGCCCGGCCCTACGCAGTGGCAATGGCAGCGGGGCGGATGGTTGTTGGTCGATCGCGTGAGTGGAAAAGTTCAGCCGATCGCGCTTTCAGAATTCGACCCCGACACCTCGGCCGTCAACTGGTATCGCGACTACGCCGCCTACTGCGGAACTTCCGATGACGGCCGGAAACTCGTCGCATTAGTGGTACAGATAGGCCGGCGAAAGCCTCTGCTGAAAAAAGCCGTCGGTGAGGTCAACCAATTTCCGCAGACCTGTAGCGCGCCGCTATGGGAACGCAATCCGGTGCGCGTCACTTTTCAAATAACGCCCGGTCAGAAACTCATGTTTGCCGTAAAAAGTCGCGCCGTTGACGCCGTCACTTCCGACGAGACCGAAGGCGGCGATTGAAGCTTATGCGTGCAGCACGGATCTCCGGATCAGGAAGAAAATTGCCAGGAGCAGCACTCCGGTCACCATGAACACCCATTGCCGCCAGGAATTCCTCTCGTCCGGCGGCGACGTCAGATGCCGCGCTAACACCGCTCCCAAGATCAGCCCGCAAACCAAACCCCCGATGTGAGCGGAGTTGTCGATTCCCGGCACCACTGCCCCGAAAAACAAGTTGTATCCTGCAAATAAAACCAGGCTTTTCAGCGTAGACCTCAGCGCTCGCGGAGGCACCGGCAAATGGCCAAGATAGAGCGCCGAAATCAATGCTCCGGCCAAACCAAACACTGCCCCGGACGCACCTGCGCCAAATCGGTTCGGGTGGAGTCCCAGGCTCGCAAGACTCCCGGCAATCCCACAAAACGTATACGTCAGAAAATAAGTCCAGCGGTCGAACACGCGCTCTGCCAAGATGCCCAGGTTCCACAGGCACCACATATTGAGCGCAATATGAACGATCCCGATGTGAACATAATTCGAGGTCCACATGCGCCAGGGCTGGCTAGCGAGAGTTTGCAATCCTGTATTCGCGCCCCATTTCACCAGGTCCGAAATCTGTGGCGCAACCGGAGAAGCACCCGAAAGTGTCATGCCGAGGAATACCAGCACGTTGGCGCCGACGATGGCCGACGTCACCGGCATCGCTTTAATAAGAGACGGGCGGTTAGCCCTGGCTTGCTCCTGCGCGCGAACAAACGCCCGGGCGCGGCATTCGGGACAAATATTGTCTGGATGTCCTCCGGGCTGAAGCTCCCGGCCACAACTTACGCAGGTTGGCATCTGGGATTATTCTACAAAGAACCGGTTCGGCTGACCCTGTCGTCGGTTTTCTCGATGCCTCTGTGCTTGCTTCCTCTGTGTTCTCTGTGCCCTCTGTGGTTGCTTCGGTACGTAACGCGAGAGGATACCGAGGGCGCTGACGACCGTTCGAATTTAGTCCGCCGCTGCTTCCGCTGTCTTCAATGGCTGAGACTTTTTCTTCACGCTGGCGCTGGTCACGAGTATTACCGACGCAATCACAACCACGCTGCCCGCCACAACATAACGATCGACTGTCTCGTGCAGCACCAGCCATCCCAGGAAGATTGCCACAATCGGATTCACATAAGCGTAAGTCGACACCTTGGCCGCGGGCGCGTGACTCAGAATATAGATGTAAGCGGTGTAGCCGATCAGCGATCCCCCGACCACCAAATACGCAACTGCGCCGATGCCGCGCGCTGTCCAGGTCACCCGCGAGAGATCATGATTCAGCAATGCGAAAATTGAATTTCCCACGCCCGCGAAAAAGACTTGCCAGGCTGTGGCCGCAAACGTCGGCGGCCCAGACTGCCATTTTTTCGAAAGCACCGACCCAAAGGCCCAACTCATCGCCCCGCCAATGAGAGCCACTGACCACCAAAGCTGCCGCTGGCCAATTTCACCCGTGGCGCGAAGCTGCGGCCAAAGCAGAACCAGCGTGCCCGTGAAACCGAGCGCCAGCCCGGCGATACTCCGTCCAGATAATCGGGTATGGCCAAGAAGCAAAGAATCCAGCACGAGGAACCACAGTGGGATGCTGGCCACCAACATGGCCGCAAGTCCGCTGGGGATCGAACGTTCCGCATAGGAAAGCGTGAGATTGCCTCCCATGAGCAACAGGTTCCCAACGATCGCGAGCTGCAACAATTTCTTCGCGCTGTAGCGGATGTTTTCTCCGCTCAGCAAACAATAACCCAACATGATCACGCCCGCGATCGTGAATCGAGTGGCGCACATCAATGCGGGCGGAATATGTTCGACCGCGATATCAATTCCGAGGTAGGTCGATCCCCAGAACAGATAAACGAGGCCAAAATTCAGGCCGAGCATGAAGCGAGATGGATGGGAAGAAGAGGACATTGGCACCCGAACTGCCACGCGGGATATTTATTAAGACGAAGCAGAGACACAATTCGATTCAGAATTGGTGCTGCCTGCAAAGGCACTCAAGTCATACGGAGGGCCTCCCCGCGCAGCAGATGGCCGCACACTAGAGCAGCCCAAAACTCCGCGATATGCGAATCTTGCGGTCAAACAGCTTCTACGGTCGAACATTCGCAGCTTACAACCTCTTATGGCGATTGAGCATGGCCTCTCGCATCCCTGCTAAACTACGTTGTTCACTACGCCATTCACAATCCTTCTGATTGCAGGGCCTCATGCTTAAACCAGGCGACATAGCAATTGTCAGCGGTGCGCGCACGCCATTCGGGCGCTATTGCGGCAAGCTCAAAGATTTTACCGCGCAAGAATTGGGCGCAATCGCGGCCAAAGGTGCCATCGAACGAGCAGGGCTGGGTCCTGACAAGTTCGACCATGTCGTCTTCGGCAACGCGCAGCAGACCTCGGGCGACGCCTTGTACGGGGCGCGTCATGTCGGTTTGCGGGCGGGATTGCCGATTGAAACTCCGGCGCTCACCGTGAACCGCCTGTGCGGCAGCGGCATGCAGGCGATTGTGAACGCCGCGCAGATGATCCAGCTTGGAGAGGCTTCGCGCGTTCTTGCCGGAGGCATGGAAGCCATGTCGCAGGCGCCCTTTTCGATTCGCGGGCGCGATGGTTTTTCCCTGGCACCCGGCGGCAAGCTGGAAGACTCGCTGATGGTCGCTTTGCTCGACAGCTACTGCGGTTCGTACATGGCGAACACGGCTGAGCTTTACGGCTCGCAACATGGAGTCACGCGCGAGATGCAGGATGAATTCGCGCTACGTTCGCAGAAGTGCGCTGACGACGCCTACAAAGCCGGACGCATTCAGGAAGAATTGGTTCCTGTCCCGCTGAAAAATTCTAAAGCCGAGCTTACGGGAGAATCTCTGACCGAAGATGATCATCGGCGTCCGCAAACGACCATGGAAGGATTGGCAAAACTGAAACCGGCGTTCGGGAAAAACGGAACTGTAACGGCCGGAAACGCCAGCGGCATCGTAGATGGCGGCGCGGCGGTTGTGTTGATGTCCTTGGACGAAGTGCGGAAACGAGAGATGGAGCCGCTGGGCCGTATTGTGAGCTGGGGAGTCGCGGGAGTTGATCCCAAGATCATGGGCAGCGGTCCGGTTCCGGCAACGAAGGTTGCGCTGCAAAAAGCCGGCATGACCCTCGAGCACATCGATCTCATCGAAGTAAATGAAGCATTCGCGGCGCAATATTTAGCCGTCGAAAAGCAACTCGGCCTCGATCGCGAGAAGGTGAACGTTAATGGCGGCGCGATCGCACTCGGACATCCACTTGGCGCAACCGGAACGCGATTGGTGATTACTCTGTTGTACGAACTGCGCCGGCGAAAGAAGAAGTACGGGCTTGCGACCGCATGCATCGGCGGCGGCCAAGGCATTGCGATGATCGTAGAGAACTTGAATTAAGCTCACAATGAAGCGTAGAGGGAAAAGCCTGCGCCGGT
>JAOAPL010000187.1 GCA_025462925.1 Acidobacteriaceae bacterium | reverse complement strand
AGGTGTTGCGTGAACTCGGTATCGCACTGGTGGCTTACAGTCCGCTGGGTCGCGGATTTTTAGGGGGCCGGTTTCGCAGCATCGATGATCTTGCGCCCGACGACTGGCGGCGCGGCAATCCGCGTTTCCAGGGAGAGCAGTTCGCCACAAATCTTTCCATCGCCGATCGCTTACGGGAGATCGCGGAAGAAAAGAACTGTACGCCCGCTCAGCTTGCGCTGGCATGGCTCTTGGGCCGCCACCAGGACGTGGTCCCCATCCCCGGCACAAGCAGCATTGCTCGTCTCGAAGAGAACATCCGCGCTGCTGACCTCGCATTGACCAAGCAAGACCTCCACCGCATCGAACACGCTTTGCCTAGGGGCTCAGTATCAGGCGAGCGTTACGCGCCATCCATGATGACGACTGTCAATGGATAGGCGACGCGTCCCGCTGGTACTCTGAATGTTTGATAGTTCATCGACTTTTTGAAAGTGATTAGAAAAAGATGAGTTCAGCACAATCATCATCCGTAGCCCTCGAGTCAAACCGAGAAGTCCCGCCAAAAGTTCTGGAGTACGGAAGAACGACCGACGGGCTGGCTTTGTTGCTCCGTTCGGATCCCGTCGGAGTACTCGAAGCTCCAGAATTGCCGAATCTATTAGTTGCCATCCACGTTGGACCTTCATCCAAGATTTCTTGCCGAAGAGGCGGTCAGGGCCATTGCGGCACTGCTGTGCACGGCGACATCGACATCATACCCGCGCATACGTCCAGTCGCTGGGAGATCATGGATGCAAATGATACCGCTCTGATCTTGAGTCTGCCCGCTGCGCTGCTGAATATCGTGGTGGAAGAATATGGATTTGATCCGCGCGGCGTGGAATTCAGAAATCGTTTCCAAGTTCGCGACCCGCAAATAGAGAACATTTGCTGGGCGCTGAAAACAGAAATGGAATCGTCCTATTCATCCGGACGGCTCTACACGGACAGCCTGGTGGTATCTGTTGCTTCGAGGATCGTCTCCTGTCACAGCTCGATCGAAAATTCTGCCAGGGAGGGACATCGCGGCATAGGTGGGCGCAAACTCAAGGATGTGCTCTCCTATATTGACGATAATCTTGCCAATGATGTGTCGCTGTCCAAGATCGCTTCCATTGCTGGTGTGAGTGTCTCGCACTTGAAGAAGATTTTCCGCGAGTCGGCTGGCATGCCCGTGCACCAATACGTGATTCGACGCCGATTGGAACGCGCCAAGACTCTTCTCCGTGAAAGCAAGCGGCCCCTCGCTGAAATCGCTTTGATGGCCGGCTTTGCACATCAAAGTCACTTGGCACGTCAGATGCGCCGAGTTTTGGGGATCTCACCAAGTGACATAAGACAAATGTCGGAAACTCTTCGTCGCGACAACCAAACAAGGTAAGCCCACCTCATTTTCCCGTCCAAATGTGCTCCGCGGTGCCTGAACGTGCGCGACATGCGTTCTTGCGGGAGCGAAAATCTGAACTGGTGCGATGTAACGGATATTTCATGCATCGCGACAGGAGAGTGGCAAATGAAGCGAAGAGACTTTCTGCTCGGCTCCGCTGGTGTTATTGGTACGGCGCTAGTGTCGCAAGGGCTGGCGGGCGCGTACACGAGAACAGCAAGATCCATGGATGCGAAAGACTTTCACAAATCCCGGCGCTTTGCGAAGTTGCCTTTCAGCCGCATCGCTTATGTGCAGCGGGGGCACGGGCCGGCGGCGCTCTTCCTTCACGGCTATCCCCTCAACGGGTTTCAGTGGCGCGGCGCTCTTGATCGCTTGTCAAAACATCGACGCTGCATCGCCCCGGACTTCATGGGCATGGGATACACCGAAACACCGGAGCAGCAGGACATCTCCCCGTCAGCCCAAGCGGACATGCTCGCGGGATTGCTCGATTCATTATCGATCGATTCCGTGGACGTCATCGCCAATGATAGCGGAGGAGCAGTCGCCCAGCTCTTCGTTGCGCGACATTCAGCACGTGTCCGAACGATGCTGATCACCAATTGCGATGTGGATACGAACAGTCCTCCTCCGTTGTTCCGCCCGTTCCTCGAGGCGGCGCGGAAGGGGACACTGGCCGAGGGTATCGCACGTCAGTTGGCTGACAAGACGCTTGCGCGCTCGAATAAGGGATTGGGCGCTTTCTACACCGACCCGGCAAACCTGACCGACGAAGCAATCGACTACTATTTTTCTCCGCTGGTGAGTTCGCCCTTGCGTAAAGCACAGTTCAATCGCTATGCGGTCTCGTTCGAGCCAAATCCTCTGGTTGCTATCGAGCCCGCTCTGAAGCGCTGTTTAACGCCCACCCGGATCGTGTGGGGGGCCGCAGATTCCACATTCGACGTCTCTTGGGCGGAATGGCTCGATCGAAAGCTTCCCCAATCGCGCGGCGTGCGCCGCATAGAAGGGGCAAAGCTATTCTTTCCAGAGGAAATGCCCGACATAATTGCGGAGGAAGCGCTGACATTGTGGGGTGTCTCGGCAGCCCATCATGGCTAATCCCAAGTCGAGGTCGCCTTTGCCCAGCAAAATGCAAAACCTTTGTCACAAAATGGCCTTTGACACTGTCTTAAATTGTTAGGCCGAACGGAGAACTAATGGACCTGCGAGCAAAAGTTCGCGATGCACGCGCTGTATTGGATGTTCTGACCTGGTTACCGCCACTTGTGACTCGGATCATTATCTCTACCGTATTCGTGCAATCCGGATGGGCGAAGATCTCTCGCCACGCTCAAACGATTGCCTTCTTCTCACATCTCGGCTTTGGTTGGTCGACTTCTTTCGTTGCTGTATTCGTGCCTTGGGTCGAATTTCTTGCCGGGCTTATGTTGCTGCTCGGGGTTATGACGGAAATCGCCAGTATCGCTCTCATCATCGATATGACGGTCGCGATAGTTGTTGCCAATCAAGATGTCGCCGGTCACATCGGTGAATTGTTTCGTTTTTATGATTTCCTATACATTGCGCTTTTATTATGGCTCCTCATCTTGGGGCCAGGACGGGTGTCTGCCCATCGTCTGGCATGCCGGTTAATCGGCAAATCCGCTTAATCCGTCAGAGGGTATTGGACCGTACCCGAACAAGTGGAAACATCGGTAGTTCTGGTCGCGACGAGGCTGTTCAGGCCCACAGTGCTCGAGTGGCGGATGTCGCAGCCGCAGCCGCAAACATCAGCGCCGCTGAAGCCAACGTTGCTGCAAATCGCGCCAATGTTGCTCGGCTCCAACAAATGCAGAGCTTTGAGCGCGTCGTTGCACCCCTTAACGGGGGTTGTTACCGAGCGGACCGTCGGACGGCATTGCTGTTCCGGGTTTCGGATATGGAAGTCTTTCGGAGCTTCCTCCGGCACACCAACGTGCCGCTCGTGAATCGATTGGAGATATTGTCGCGCACGGTCAGCTGCGTCTGTGAGGACATCCTGAAAAGGGTTTGTGAAAGACATGTACCGACCTCGCTCCTTATGTGTCCGACTGCTGATACAGCTCGCGGATATCTATCTCGACGCTACCTTCAGTCCTGGCATCGCACAAAAGTTTGGCAAAGGGCGACGCCCATTCGATCGCATCTTCTCTGGATTTCATTTGAAGCATCGCGAACCCGCCAATCAACTCTTTGGATTCGGTGAATGGCCCGTCGATCAACGCGCGTTTGCCTCCGGAGAATTTCAGCCTCGCTCCTTCCGAACTCGGTCGGAGCCTCTCGGCGGTGAGAAAGACGCCTGCCTTGATCATTTCGTCAGTCAACTTCCGCATCTCTGCCACCTGCGTTTCGGTTAGGGCGACGCCGGATTCCGATTTCTTGTCGGCTTTGTGCATCGCGAGGAATCGCACCGTCGCATCTTCTGGCTTCGGGCATAGACCGAGGTCCCAGGGTTCCTTAACCTGCCCGGCCTCGATTTCAGCGTCACCCAGCACTGTGGCAAGGCGCGAAGCCCATTCGATCGCCTCTTCCTGCGACTTCACTTTCATCATCAAAAAGCTGGCAACCAACTCATTCGATCCAGCGAAG
>JAOAPL010000163.1 GCA_025462925.1 Acidobacteriaceae bacterium | reverse complement strand
ACCCTGAGCAAGGGAGCGGTGGTTACGCTGTCGCCTTTTTATCATGTCAATCGAGCGGCATACGATGGCGGTGCGACTGACATTCCAATCATTCCGGAACAGGATCGCGGGTCGAATTACTTTGGTGTTGTCGGGAATTTGGCGCTGGTTTCGGCGAGACACAACGCCCGTGAAGGTTTGCAGACTTTTGTCGAACACGAGAATGAACTCTTCGCGCTTACTGCTACTGACGGTTCGGGCTTAAATCTGCGGCAACAACAAAGCACAACCGGCCATACGGAAGTCGTCTACCTTGAAGACCAGTTCAAAGCTGCGTCGTGGTTGACTCTGAATGGCGGCGTTCGTTTGACCCACTTCTCCGGATTGATCCAGGAGAATTCGGCCGATCCGCGCGTGGGGGCTGCCATAGATATCCCGCGAATCCATTGGGTGCTGCGTGGCTTTTACGGACGCTATTACCAGGCGCCTCCGCTGGTGACTCTTTCAGGTCCGCTGCTGGATCTGGCTCTCGCGCAAGGAGTTGATTTTCTGCCGCTGCGCGGCGAGCGCGATGAGCAGTATGAATTCGGCGTGGCGATTCCCGTCCTTAAGACGGGTTGGAGTCTGGACCTCAGCCACTTTCATACCAACGCGCGAAATTATTTTGACCACGACGCCCTGGGAAACTCGAATATTTTTCTACCTTTGACTCTGGAGCGCGCACGTATTCGCGGATGGGAGGCATCGTTGCGTTCTCCGAAACTGTTCAAGCGGACGCAGATCCACCTGGCCTATTCGCGCCAGTACGCGCAGGCGAAGGGGGCGGTGAGCGGAGGCTTGACGGATTTCTCTCCACCCGCGGATGAGTTCTTCTTCCTCGATCACGACCAGCGCGACACGCTCAGCACCGGCTTTACTGTGGATTTGCCGTGGCGGGCATGGGCGTCGAGCAATGTCTCATACGGCTCGGGATTTTTGGATGGCAACGGCCCAGACCATCTTCCGCCACACACTACCTTTGATATCTCAATGGGGAAATCTTTCGGAGAGCGCTGGTCGGCGCAGGTGACCGGGCTGAATCTGGCGGACAATCGCTACCTGCTGGATAACAGCAACACATTCGGCGGAACACATTTCTATGATCCGCGGCGGGTGAGCGCGCAAGTGCGGTACAGATTCAGGTATTGACTCCTGGGCGTAGCATTATTCATCGGAGGCACCGAAATGGCGCTTGATGTCAAGGGAATGACTCCCCTGCTGCAAGTTTTCGATATGCCAACTTCGCTGACGTTCTACTGCGATGTGCTCGGCTTTGAGATTTTTCAGACCGACAGCAAATCGAAGGCGCCGAACCACGATTGGGTATGGTTGCGGCTGAACGGCGCGGACATAATGCTCAACACAGCATATGAGTCCCATGAGCGGCCGTCCGCTGCGGACGCGAAACGCATTGCTGCTCACGATGACACGGCGCTGTATTTCGGAGCTCCCGATGTAGATGCCGTGTACGCTCACCTCGTCGCAAAAGGCATTGCCGTAAACAAGCCTACGGTGGCGTGGTACGGCATGAAGCAGCTGTATCTTCACGATCCGGACGGGTTCAGCTTGTGCTTCCAGTGGCGGGCGAACGAATAAGGCGGAGTACGAAAGACGCTGGTGCGGATATAATTGCGCGCACCCATGGCACTCCCAACTGGCACGAAGCTCGGACCTTATGAAGTCATAGCTCCGCTTGGCGCCGGCGGCATGGGCGAGGTCTATCGCGCTCGGGACACGCGACTCAATCGCGAAGTGGCAATCAAAGTCTTGCCTGCTGCCTTTGCAAGTGATGCTGACCGACTGAAACGATTCGAGCAGGAAGCGAGTGCGACCTCTGCGCTCAATCACCCCAACATCCTGACCATCTATGACATCGGCACGCATGGAGGTGCGCCCTACATCGTCGCTGAGTTACTCGAAGGCGAAGAATTAGTTGAGGTCCTGGTCAACGTAGCGCTGCCATCGCGAAAGGCGATCGACTACGCGCGGCAGATTGTGGCGGGGTTGGATGCCGCGCACGAAAAAGGCATCGTCCATCGTGACCTCAAACCAGCCAATCTGTTTATCACCAAGGATGGCAGGGTGAAAATCCTCGACTTCGGCTTGGCCAAGTTGAAGCCATCGGCGCTGGCCGCCGTGGCGGATTCGGAAGGACCGACGATGATGCCGGTTACAAATCCGGGCGTGGTACTGGGAACGGTTGGATATATGTCGCCGGAGCAAGTGCGGGGTCAAGCGGCGGACCATCGTTCCGACATCTTCTCGTTCGGCGTGGTCCTTTACGAGATGCTGACCGGGCGCAAACCATTCGCAGGCGATTCCGCAGTGGAGTTGATGAACGCGATCTTGAAAGACGATGTCCCTGAATTGAATGACAACGATGCCAAGATTTCACCCGCGCTCGAAAAGATCATGCGGCGGTGTCTGGAGAAGAAGGCCGAGCATCGTTTTCATTCGGCACACGATCTTGGGTTTGCGCTGGAAGCGGTGTCCACGCCCACCAGCTCATCAGGCAGTCTCAAGGCCGCAATAAGTCCAGCTCCGCAGGCGAGGCATGAACGTACTGCTTGGTTCGTCGCAGGAGCGTTGGCGCTGATCGCATTGGCGCTGGGCTGGATGTACTTTAACCGGACATCATCAGACGCTCGCAGTATTCGGCTGGCTTTTGTCCCTCCACAAAATCTGGCGTTCAACGATGCCCAGCCGGACAATGTCATCATCTCCCCGGATGGACAGAAGCTGGCATTCAGCGCCGTTTCACCGGATGGGAAATGGCAGCTTTGGGTGCGGCGCATGGATTCGCTCGAGGCCCAGCTGCTTCCCGGTACCGATGATCCGCTCGAACCATTCTGGTCGCCGGACAGCCGCTCCGTCGCTTTCGGCTCACAGGGGAAACTCAAACGTATTGATCTCGGAGGCGGCAGTCCACAGGTTTTATGTGACGCTGCCCGTATGACCGGCGGGACATGGAGCAATAAGGGAGTGATTGTTTTTGGTTCCGATTATGGCAGCGCGTTATTTCAGGTGCCGGCAACGGGCGGCGAGCCCAAGCCGGCAACCATCATGGATGCAAAGCTCGCAAATTTCGGCCATTCAGCCCCATACTTTCTGCCGGACGGGAAACACTTCCTCTTCAGGATCAATATTACGGATCCAAAAGGGGTTTGGGTAGGGTCGCTCGATTCGCCGGATATTAAACAGGTCCTAACTGACAACACGAATGCGGCCTATGCTTCTGGCTTCCTGCTCTTTCTGCGAAATCAAGTGCTGATGGCACAGCCATTCGATACCGGTAGCCTGCAGCTGAAGGGTGAGGCTACTCCCGTCATCAGCGGTTCAACAAGCGATGGTCGGGGAGCGCGACGCTTCACCATTTCAGACAACGGCATCTTCGTTTGGCAGGGCAGTTGGGAAAGCGAATATCAGCTGGTCTGGTTTGATCGCGAAGGAAAGCAGGTAGGCACCGTTGGTGCTCCAACGAAGGTGACAAGCGGGCAGGAACCGCATCTATCACCGGACGGGAAGAGAATCGCAATCAAGCGGGACAACAACATATGGGTGATCGATCTGGCCCGCGAGACGGGGATCAGGCTGACATCGGTGTTCAGCCAACTTCCGATTTGGTCGCCGGATGGAAGTCACGTTGGCTTCCAGTCGAGCATTGAAGGCACATCGCATCGAGGAATCGCTCAAAAGGCTGCAAACGGCGTGGGCGAGACGGAATTGCTGCTGGATGGAGTCAAATTCCCACAAAATTGGTCGCCAGATGGACGATACATCCTCTTCATGAAGCGAGGGGTAAAGACACGGCTGGATATTTGGGCGCTGCAACTCTTCGGCGAGAAAAAGGAATATCCGCTATTGAACTCCTCATTTGACGAACGGGAACCGCAGATCTCGCCCGATGGACATTGGCTCGCGTACTGCTCGGACGAATCCGGCAATTATGAGATATATGTGCAGCCTTTTACTGCGGACGGCAAGGTGGGTGTCGACAAGAGACGCGTCTCCACGACAGGAGGCACGCAACCGGTATGGCGGCGGGATGGGCATGAACTGTTCTTTGTAGCTGACAGTGGAAAGATGATGTCTGTTGACCTAAAGAAGAGTGGCACAGAGCTTGAATTTGGCACGCCTAAAACCTTATTCCAAACCCATATGCAGAACCGCTATTCCATATTGCACGAATATGACGCGTCGCCGGACGGCCAGCGATTTTTGATCGGAACCTTGATCGGCGAATCGAAAGCACCGCCACCGACGGTGATCCTCAACTGGACCGAAGATTTGAAGAAATAACAATCACTGGCAGGTAGCGGTTACCTTGCTATAATGCCGCGCACCGATGGCAATCCCTGCTGGCACGAAACTCGGCCCCTATGAAATCCAGTCTCCGCTTGGCGCGGGCGGTATGGGCGAAGTCTATAAAGCGCGGGACATCCGTCTTGATCGTACAGTCGCCATCAAAGTTCTTCCCTCGCATCTTTCGTCCAATCCAGATCTGAGAAGCCGCTTCGAACGCGAGGCCAAGGTGGTCTCGTCTCTCAATCATCCGAATATTTGCACGTTGTTCGACGTGGGCAGCGAGAACGGCACCGACTACCTGGTGATGGAATGCCTGGAAGGTGAGACGCTCTATGACCGGCTTGCGAAAGGCCCGATGCCCATCGACCAGCTGCTGAAGACGGCCATCGAGATTGCCGACGCGCTCGACAAGGCGCACCGCAGCGGCATTGTCC
>JAOAPL010000162.1 GCA_025462925.1 Acidobacteriaceae bacterium | reverse complement strand
GCTCTCCATGGGCGGCCTGATCTTTCTAATGCAGGCTGGCTTCTTCTTGCTCGAAGGCGGGCAGGTACGCTCACGTGACGTAACCAACGTCATGATGAAGATGACCGGCCACATGGGTGTTGGCGTGGTCGCCTTCTTGCTCGGTGGCTTCGCCATCAAGCAGTTTGCATGGCCGATCTTTGCCATGCCCAACGGCGGACACCTGCCCTGGTCTTTCATTACTGACGGGCCGCAATCGATCTCCTTCTTCGTCTCGCTGATGTTTGCTTTGGTCTCCTGCGCTATTCCCAGCGGAAGCTTTTCCGGACGCATGAAGTTTTCGGCTTATCTGCTCTTTGCCGGGCTTTATGTCGGCATCGCTTATCCGATTTTTGCTTACATCCTCTGGAATGGCCCGCTTGCGCGGCTCGGCGTTCAGGACTACGCGGGCTCGCTCGGTGTTCATGCAGTGGGAGGAATCGCCGGACTGGTTGGCGCCCGGTTTCTGGGAAAGCGTGCCACGCAAACCAACGCGCACGACGTGCCCATGATGGGACTCGGCGCCATGCTGCTCATGTTCTGCTGGTTTGGTTTTAATCTAGGTTCCGTACCTTCCTATGGCCACATCGCTACGGACCTGCCGCTCGTAGCCATCAACACCATGGTGGCGATCGCGGGCGGCATTATCGGTTCGCTTGTGTGGACGTCGATCCTAGGCAAGCCCGATCCCATCATCACGCCGAATGGTGGATTGGCCGGTGCGGTCGCCATCTGTTCCGGAGTCCACCTTGTGCATCCTTTATTTGCGCTGCTGATCGGTGCAGTCGCGGGCGCGCAAATACCCGTTACGACCAAGTTCGTCTCGCAGAAACTAAAAGTAGATGATCCCTGCGGCGTGGGCCCGGTGCATGCCGCGCCTGGATTACTCGGCGGACTCGCCGTGGCCGTGTGGGCGTTGATCCATCCCGGCGATTTCAATGGATACCACGTGAGCATCTTCGCCCAGGTTCTGGGGACGATTGCCGCGCTCGCCTTCGGGGTGGTTTCAGGGGTCATCATCTTCGGCCTGTTGAAGTGGACCACGGGATTGCGCGTGAGTGAAGAAGAGGAGCTTAGCGGGCTTGATCTATCCGAGCACGGCATGGCTGCTTATCCGGAATTCGCGTTCGCGAGCGACTCTGTGAAGCCCGCGCCCGCACTTCATGTGCTTTCAGGTATCAAAGTCTCTGAGATCATGTCGGAAGCACCTGCCATCTCGCCTCAGGACACGCTGGATTCCGCGCAGGAGATCATGTTCGCGAAAGAGGTCTTCGCCTTACCTGTGCTGGACGAAGACGGTGAGTTGTGCGGGATTGTGACCATGTCAGACATCACGAAAATCTCCAAAGCGGAACGCGCCAATGTACGCATTGCCGCCGTGTTTTCCCGGGAAGTGCAATCCGCATTTCCTGATCAGACTGTGCACGAAGTGGTGGAACGTATGCGGGAGCGATACCTGGCAAACTTCCCTGTGGTCTCTCGCCGAGACGAGACAAGGCTGTTGGGCATGATCTCCAAATCAGATGTGGTGAAGGCCTACCGGCGGATTGCGATGGAGGTGGGGGCATAACAAGCCTAGCCAGCTACTGCCTCGGCAAGTATCTGTACTTCTTCTTTGCTCAGTTCCACACAATGGGAGCTACCGGGATTGATTTTCAATGTGGAATGGCCTGACTCGATTGCCAAGCGGCAAATTGAAGGAGTATCAACCGCAATCCAGGTCGCCGGGTCTGATCCCCATCGATTCAGCGCCTCAGGGTTGGTAAACACAGCAATAAATTTCCGCCCGTCTTTATCTTGAAACGATAAGAAATCCAATCGCAGGCTTTCTTGCAATCGTCCCATTTCATCTCGGTGCAACTTATCTGGCAATTTCGGGACTGGGAGGATGAGACGCTGCCGTTTGAGGGCGCCATAAAGGTTCTGTCTAGCTCTCGGACTGTCGGCTTCCGCAACAGCCGTTAACGCTCGGGAGATGTTTGAGTCTCCGGCTGAGTTTCGATTCAAGAGACGCCGTAAAAATCGCATAGACCAGAAGGTTTATCACAAACTTCTAAGCGCCGCTCTTATATCGGCGCACCGTCCTTTGCCTCTTTCGCAATAAAGCGGTAAAAGTTAGCAATGGTACAGCACGCTTTTCTTGTCGATGGCGAGTGGATCTCTAGTGGCACGCCGATCAAGATTCTCTCGCCGTATGATTCGAGCGTTGTCGGTGAAACCTTTCAGGCCACTCGTGAGGATCTCGACCGCGCCATCGCTGCTGCAGTCCCTTCGTTCGAGAAGACGCGCCATCTCGCCGCTACTGAGCGCAAGCGCGTATTGCTCGCCGTCGCCGATGGCGTCTCCCGCAGCAAAGAAGATTTTGCGCGCATGATCGCGCTCGAAGCGGGCAAGCCGATGAAGGCAGCGCGAGTGGAAGTCGAACGCGCGATCTTAACATTCACACTCGCCGCCGAAGAGAGCACGCGCAACACGGACGAGCATCTTTCGCTTCGCGGCAATCCTGATCGCGATGGGCTGGTGCGGCGATTTCCCGTCGGGCCCATCGCCGCAATCACTCCGTTTAATTTTCCGTTGAACCTCATCGCACATAAACTCGCTCCGGCGATGGCGGTGGGTTGCACCGTCGTTCTCAAGCCCGCGCCGCAGACGCCGATCACGGCGCTGATGCTCGCGCGGACCATTCACGACGCGGGCTGGCCTGCCGGAGCGCTGAATGTGTTGCCGCTCGCGAACGAGGACGCTGCTGCGCTGGTCGCGGACGATCGCCTCAAAATGCTCAGCTTTACTGGCAGCGCGAAAGTCGGATGGAAACTGAAGGCGAAGTCTGGCAAGAAGCGCGTGGTGCTTGAACTCGGAGGCAATGCTGCGGTGATCGTGCATTCCGATGCCGACATCGCGGATGCCGCCACCCGCTGCGCCTTTGGCGGCTTCACCTACGCCGGACAAAGCTGCATCTCCGTGCAGCGCATTTTTGTTGAGCAGAGCAAATACCAGCAGTTCCTCGACGCACTCGTTCCGAAAGTTCGCGCGTTGAAATGCGGCGATCCGCTTGATGAAACCGTCGATATCGGCCCGCTCATACGCGAATCCGATGCCGAGCGCATCGAGAATTGGATTTCCGACGCCGTCAACGCCGGTGCCAAACTACTCTGCGGTGGTAAGCGCACGCTCAATGGACGATTCGTTGACCCCGCCGTCCTCACGCACTCGAAGCCAAATCAAAAAGTAAATTGCGAAGAGATATTCGGCC
>JAOAPL010000150.1 GCA_025462925.1 Acidobacteriaceae bacterium | reverse complement strand
CGGTTTTCAAACATCTCGATCGGTCCAAAATTTACTTTTCGCGGGAATCACTTTGCGCCGTTTGCGGAAGTGCTGGTGGGAGACCATCGTCTCGTGCCTGAAGCCTTCCACAGTGTCGACAAACTGGGTGTCATGTTTGGCGCCGGTCTCGACGTCAACGTATCCAGACACATTGCCCTTCGGGTCCTGAGAGCCGACTATGTCTATTCGACATATCACTTTGCTCCAGCGCCTGCTCCGAGCACTGACCTCCGAGGTGTAAGACTGCAGACCGGCCTTGTATTCAAGTTTGGTGGTGGAGAGCCACCAGTGCCGCCGAGCGCAGCTTGCTCTGTGCAGCCGACCGAAGTCTTCGCCGGCGAACCTGTGACTGTGACTGCGAACGGATCTAATTTCAGTCCCAAGCGTACGGTTAAATATGACTGGAATGGCACGGGAGTGAAGGTTTCAGGTAACAATTCTTCCGCACAGGTTGATACAACGGGCTTGCAGCCGGGATCATATGCAGTCAACGCGAACTTGAGTGACGGCAGCAAGCGTGGCGTTGCCACCTGCAGTACCAGGTTCAGCGTTAAAGAACAACATCCGCCGGTAATCTCATGCTCGCCGAATCCCTCCACCGTGCAACCGGGCGGCAGCTCAACTATCAACTCCAACGCCAGCAGCCCGGACGGCCGCAGGCTGACGTACAGCTACAGCGCCACTGCGGGAAGCATCTCGGGACGCGATGCCTCTACAACCCTGAACACCGGCAATGCGCAACCCGGCCCGATCACAGTGACATGCAACGTGGCCGACGATCGCAATCCCGCGCTCACCGCATCATCCACAACCACGGTAAATGTGGAAGCTCCGCCTCCGCCAGCGCCACCGGCACCCCCGCCAATCGCAGAAGCAAGCAAGCTGAACGTCGTCGAGTTCAAGCGGAATAGCCCACGTGTTGACAACGCCGCGAAGGCGATCCTCGACGAAGTTGCGCTTCGCTTGCAGCGAGATGCTGACGCCAAGATCGTAATTGTAGGTCTGGCCGATACATCCGAAGCCGGTGGGACAAAGCTCGCAGCTCAGCGTGCACTAAATACAAAGGCGTATCTCGTAACTGAAAAAGGCATTGACGCCAGCCGTATTGAGACTCGTACTGGCAGCGAAGCAGGTACGGAGGCGGTAGTGTGGCTAGTGCCCGCAGGCGCGACGTTCAATACACAGGGAACCCAAATCGCCAACCAGCCTAAAGCCCATTCTCGAAAGTGAAGAGGCTGTATGTCCGAACCAAAGAATGAGCCGTTCAAGAAGGGCAGCCTAACAAGCTGCCCATCTTTTTCGGACCCTTACCGAATGCATTTGTCAGGAAACGATTCCGCCGTCAAGGTGTCTCCTGAGTTCATAGAGATTCTGGAGCACATCCTGCGGTGGAGTGAGTAAACACTACGGCTCCATCTTCCGCGTTAAACAATCCGACAAGCAGGTGAATACTTTGAGCAAATTCTCTCGGCGCATTGTCGCAATCCTCCTTGTCTTGTTGATGTGCAGTGTTGGCGCGTCAGCCCACTCCGTTCTCACCCACGAAGAAATCGTCGACCTCCTGTGGACTGACGAGATCCGTCCTCTGTTGCTGAAGAGATTTCCCGGACTTTCAGAAGACCAGATCAAGGATGCGCATGCCTATGCGTACGGAGGCGCTGTAATCCAAGACCTCGGCTACTATCCGTTCGGCAGCGCGCAGTTCAGTAATCTGGTGCATTACGTCCGCACCGGCGACTTCGTGCGCGAGCTAGTGCTTGAAAGCCAGGATGTAAACGAGTACGCCTTCGCATTAGGTGCTCTGTCGCATTATGCCTCCGACATCGCCGGCCATCCCGCAGTCAACCTGGCTGTCGCCATCCAGTATCCGAAGTTGCGAGCGAAGTATGGCAAGTCGGTTCGGTATGCGGAGGACAAAGCAGCGCATTTGAAAACGGAGTTTGGCTTCGACATGGTGCAGGTTGCCAAGAACCGCTATGCATCGGAGCGCTATCACGATTTCATCGGGTTCAAAGTATCGAAGCCCTTGCTGGAACGGGCTTTTCCCGTCGTATATGGGTTGGAGTTGAAAGACGTGCTTACGCACGAGGACCTTGCCGTCGGCTCTTACCGGTTCGCAGTCAGCCAGTTGATTCCGCAGATGACTCAGGTGGCCCTGCAGATCCATAAGAAGGATCTGATGCGTGAGACGCCGAACTTCGCCAAACGAAAGTTCCTGTATCGCCTTTCGCGCTCTGATTATGAAAAGGAATGGGGCAAGGATTACATCAAGCCCGGCTTTGGCACCCGCGTCTTATCAACACTTTTACGATTCATGCCAAAAATCGGTCCGTTCAGGGCACTGGCGTTTAATAATCCGACCGCGCAAACAGAGGACCTATATTTCAAGAGCATCAATACCACTGTCGATCAATATCGGGCATTTCTCCAGCAGGTGCGCGCTAACTCACTCGTGCTTCCAAATTCTGATCTCGACACCGGCAAAGCGACCACAGCAGCTGAATACTCGCTGACGGATGAGACTTACGCAAAGCTCGTGTCGCAACTTTCCGAGCGAAAGTTCAACCTGACAACGGCAGACCTGCAAAACAACATTCTGCAGTTCTATTCTGACCTCTCCGTGCCAATCGAGACGAAGAAGGACAATGCCAGCTGGGTAAAGCTGGTGGACTCGCTTGATCAGTTGAAGACACTTACTCCGAATGCGATTCTCGCGGACAGTTCCACACAGCAATCTATGTCTGTTCCGGTGACGAAGGTTGCCGCCCCGATTCCTCCGTCAATTGTCATTGGGTTTGTCGGCGGTTTCATCAGGCACGACGACCTTGCGCATAGTGAAGTGCAGCTAGCAGCGCGACTGCGAAAGGCATATCCATTGGGGGTGGAAGTGGACATGTTTGAGAATTCCCACGGCGAAGAGGCCCGAAAGAAGATACTGGACCTTCTTGACACGAATCATGATGGGGCTCTAACGAAGGGCGAAAAACAGAAAGCACGCGTGATCATTTATGGGCATAGCTGGGGCGGCTCGGAGGCCATCAACTTGGCACGTGAACTCGAGGAAGATGGTGTCCCCGTGCTCCTCACGGTTCAAGTGGATAGCGTCTCCAAGCTTCGTCAGAACGATGGGCTCATACCCACTAACGTCCTGAAGGCCGCGAATTTCTATCAGACCAATGGACGTCTCCACGGACGGGCCGAGATCCGCGCTGCCGATCCAAAACGCACGAGCATTATCGGCAACTTTCAATTCGACTACAAAGCGAGCCCGTATAAGTGCAAGGGATATCCCTGGTATAACCGCATCCTTTCGAAGTCCCACACCCAGATCGAATGCGATCCATCTGTATGGGAAAAAGCGGAGTCACTGATACGGGCTGAACTTCCCCAATCGAACGGCATTGAACAGCGCTGATGTTGTTCCGAAGAGGATGTTAAACCGTCAGATGTGGCGAACCGTAGCCCCGATAGAAGTCTGGTCAATACTACTCACTGGAAAAAACAATCACAGTGAACGAGCAATGGTCACTATTGACCAGTAATGCTTGAACGGATAACGCATATTGGTGGTGCAAGACTCCACAGCGCTTCGCATGCGGAGGAAGTCGGCAGTAAGTCTCAGCGTTGCCGGACGCACCGCAACACATAAGTTTTGATTAACGATCACCGCAACTTTGCAACATCAGAATTGGAGTTTCAAATGAAGTTGAATTTACGTAGTGCAACATGGGGCCTCGCAACCGTATTCGCCGTCGCATCATTCGGAATGCCCAGTTTCGTGGCTGCTCAATCAGAGCAAGGCATGGAGCATGGCCGCGGACACAATAAAGACAACAAGGACAACGGCGATGAATACAACAATGAAAATGCGAATAACAAGTTTTTTCAGCAGGGACTGAGCCAACGCCAGACAGACCACGCGAATAATCGTGGGCGTAAGTATCGTTCGCGTCCGCGCAATACCAATGATCGCCAGGCCTACCAGTCTGGCTACGATCAGGGATACACGAACTACAACAACCAGAATGGTCAAAATTGGCACAACGGCCAGTACGGCGCGAACGGGCAGTACGGAAACAGCAACAACAATCCGGGCTTCCGCATGGGATCACAAGATGGCACGAATGACGGTCGCAGCGATCGTGCGTCCGGCCGTCCTTTGAAATACGGCCCGGGCTATAACCACCCTGACCGCGGATACGACAACAGCTACGGCGACAAGAACGCATACAAACAGCAGTACATGTTGGGATACCAGCAAGGGTATCAACAGGCATACGGCAACCAGCGTCAAAATAGATAATTTGCACGCTGATTGGCGAGCTGCTTCAGGTTAACTTCACAGCTGAGATTCCAGAAGCAGCTCGCAATTCCGACATTCGATCCCAACTCTCACTCCAACAGTCTTTGTTCCGCCGGATGGCCGAAGTTCAGCAGAGGTTACATGTACATAATCCGTGAATTTGCAGCCTGCCTGATTGTGGCGATGTTAGTGGGAGTGGTGGTACTGGTAGTTTGCGGAATAGGTTATCTGCTGAAAGTCGGCATCACCATGGCGGTGTGGATGTTCAAGAAAATCACAATCGCATACCGCACGTCTATCTTGAAACCGCAGGCGATGAGATTCAGCAGCACCAGTGTCGTTTGTATTGCGGCTACACCAGCAGTGGTCGCGGATTGTCCGTCATGAGAACACTCACGATTTGGATCCAAACTGCCACACATTCTCATCAGTATTTATCCGCAATTATTTTCCTCTTAATACTGCTCTCGGCGGCCTGCGCCCAGCAGCCCACGCTATTCCCCTCGCCAGAGAGTCGCTACACGATCAATATTAAACGTTCGTGAGGTCGTCCTGCATGCGACGGTGCGGACCCGTAAAGGAACGCCCGGTTTAGGAAATGCCAAAATTATTGGTAGCCCAAAAGTGTAGCCATGGGCCGTTTGCGGGGAAATTTCGAAATGGCGGAGAGAGAGGGATTCGAACCCCCGGTACCCTTTCAGGTACAGCGGTTTTCAAGACCGCCTGTTTCAACCACTCACACATCTCTCCGCGGGGTGGGCTGCAATTATTATAACTGCGACTGACACGTGCTTTGCTTGGCGCTAGACCGCGCCGTGTTTCTGCCTGGCTGGGGCCCTGACTTTCCGAGGTGCCGACGCTTTTCTGATCTGGTACACGCGCAAGTGTCCGCTCTCGTACACCAGATCACCGATGGCCATCATTTGTGGAATGAAGCGGGGCACGTTGTAGGCCCAGATGTAGTCATAATCCTGGCGAATGTCGCTCCATTCCGGCGGGTCCTTGTATTCCAAGTCCCAGAAGTCATCGGGCGCATACGGATCGGCGGTCATGCGCAACGGAGTCTGTCCCTTAATGTCGAAGAGGTAAGGCGAAAACGCGCCGCGTTGGATGACTGCGTAAGCCCAATAGTGTGCATACGGACGCAGCAGCTGGTCCTCATCCTCTCCCGATTCCACGATGGGCAAGATTTTCGCCCCAGGACTCACCACCGCAAACGATTCCGTCATCCCTGCCAGCATTTTTTGATCATTGCGGAAGGTTTGGGAAACGTTTACCAATCGCAGTGCAAAGAGCAGGAGTGCCATCCATGTAAGGTATTTCTGTCGCCCGCCGACATTCACGCTCGCCAGCAGGACGAGTAGCAGCGGAGGAAGAAAGCGGATATCGATATCGAATGTCTGTCCCCAGCTCAGCGGAAGCAACCAGTAGGTCGCGAACAATGCAGGAAGCACAAGGGGCCAAGCGCCATTCCACTTGAATTCTGGATTTCGCCAGCGCGCTATGAGCAGGCACGCCGCAAACAATAGAAAAATTACATTATCGAACCCCGGCGAAAATCCATGGATCGGTACCAGCAGTGCCGAAAGGACTTTGTCAGAGAACGGTCGGAACTCCATCTCATTCCGAGCACTCAACCCCGGCCGGGAAATTAGAAACAGCACTGCTCCCGGCAAGAATAGCAATCCAAGTTGAATGAAAGACTTCCAACGCGCGCGTGAAAAAATCAGGTAAAAAAACAATACAAACCCGGTCAGCGCAAACCCGATGAGGTGAATGAAGTACGTAAGCGTCACGCAACTCAAAAGGAGCAGCCATCGCCAGGCAGACACGCGCTCGTAATACCAGAACCACAACCCCAGCACGAAGAAACACGCAGCCAAGCTGAGCTTGAAATTCAAAAAGCCTTGCAAGAGGAAGAGATCGTAGGACAAAAACAATGAGAACAGCGCCAGGCCGTCGTTGCCGGGATTCACCCGGCGAAGAAACCACAGGATGCTCAGCGGCAGGGCCATCACGCACAGGCTGACGAAGATCCGCCCCGATGTTTCGATGGACGCAAATCTCTGCAAGCCCACCAGGATCGCGTCCATCCCAATATATGGATAAAGCCCCCAATCCGCCCGGAAGAAGTGAGCGAACTGGTACTGCGGATCATGCAAATGCGCCAGCACAAAAGCGCGGGCCAGGTGGTTCGGATAATCGAGCAGCGGAAGCCGCGCCACCATCCACAGGGGGACGACCGCTAATGCGCTTAGCCCTAGTACCAGGGCGAACGAAGCAAATTTGTTCCTCAATTCCAACGAGAATCACTCCAAAGAGCAGAATAGATGCGGGTTTTCAGCGGGCCGGGGTACGCCAAGATGCCTCTTCGAACCCCATTCCCGGGTCCTAAGTTCCGCAGCGCGCCTAACCTCTTATACATTGCCGCAAACGGCTAGAGCATTTACGATTCAAGAATACGATGAATCCATCAGCCTCCACTGGACTCGACCCCAGAGAATTCGCCATGAACACAATGCCCTTTGGCGAGATCGCCAGCCTGGCCATTGATTCGTTCCGGAGCGCCAAGGTGCGTTTCATGCTTACCGCTTTGGGTATGGTAATCGGTACCGCGTCGCTGATCCTGGTCGTCACCATCGGCATGACCGGCAAACAGTACATCATGAACCAGATTCAAGCCATTGGCGCCAACATGATTTACGCCTACTACGAAGGCGGTGGCAACGCAGCCGTCAGCACCGTTCAGCAAGACCTGCTTACGGTTGACGACATGCGTGCCGTGCGACAGCAAGTCCCGGGTATACAGGCTGCGTCCCCGATGCTTGAGATCCACGATCGCATCTCCATCGGCGGCGGCAAAGAACGTGACATCCTCGTCCTGGGAGTGGATCCCGATTACAAGCTCGTTCGCAATCTCTTGATCGTAAACGGCCGCTTTTTTGATGAGCAGGATTCACAGGCGCGCAACAAAGTGGCGCTGGTCACGCCCTCATTCGCGAAGAAGGCTTTCGGCGGAAATGCCATCGGCCAAACCGTCAAAGTCAAAGATCTGTCGTTTGTCGTCATCGGCGTTTTCAGAGAAAGAGTAGAAACCTTCGGACAATCCGAGATCGCCGAAGACACCATTCTCATTCCTTACAGCGTGGGCCGCTACTTCACATCCACAGATGCCGTGACTCAGCTTTTCTTTTCCGTCGCCGCCGCCGGCAACGTCTCAGATGCTACCGAGCAAGTGCGTCGAGTGCTGCAATCGCGGCACCGTCCCGAGTCCTCCTACAAGGTGGAGAACCTCACGCAATTAATCGCCGTCGCTGGCAAAACCGCCAATGCGCTCACAGTAGTGCTGTTCCTGATTTCATTGGTCACACTGATCGTGAGTGGCGTGGGCATCATGAACATCATGCTTGCGAACGTGCGCTCTCGTATACGCGAGATTGGGATTCGTAAGGCGGTTGGCGCAACCAACCGGGAGATTCGGCTACAGTTTCTTACGGAAGCGGTCTTCATATCCCTTAGCGGTGGATTTGTTGGGACTTTGATCGGACTGGCCATCCCGTTTTCCGTCCGGTTCTTCACCGACTACCGAATTCCTATCTCCGGACTCTCCGCCATCATCGCCATACTCGTAGCTTCGCTGGTGGGGATCATCTTCGGGACGGTTCCCGCAGCACGGGCTGCGGAGATGGATCCCGTCACGTCGCTTCACTACGAATAGAGATTGCCGACATTGCAATGCCCAGGAGGTTGTCTCTTTTCATTTCGCAATAGGATCAAGTGACAGAATATCGTTCTCCGAATTCATGCCTAAGAGTTTGCCGATACCAGGAATTTAGATCGGAGAACGACGATTCCTGTTTGTAATTCTCGTCAATGGTAACTATTTTTTGGGTGAGCAAATCAATGGCACTCAAGAAACTACCTTCTTCGAAAATTAGGAGCCTAGACGGTTTTCCCCGCAACAAGTGTTCAGTGTTGACGTTTTCGAGTGATTTGGCAAATGAATGCACTTGCCATGGCGCAAGAATCTGCTCAGACTCGAAAACAACGCCTCCACCCGTAAAAACCCAGAGATCAATAAGATCCTGCGGCAAAGTAAGCTGTTTCTTGCAAACCCAATCTTCAACCTCTTCTCTCTTAAGAGATCCATTCCATTCGAATGCCTGCGGTGCAATTTTCGCGTCTGCCATGAGCAAGTCAATCATTTCTATTCACCCTAACTCGTTGTGGCGCGTAGCTGAATGTAGCTGTGTGTAGAGGGTATATGAATGTCTAAACGCACGAAAGCCGGGCAGTTTCGCCCGGCTTCCGTTCTAGATCAGCGATCCGGATGGTTTTCCGGCGTTGATCAATAAGCGCCCGCTTAGTGCAGAGTCACCGTCACCGGGTGACCGCTGCGGAGGAACGTCACAGTTCCTCCCGGAGCGCTATTAACGTCGATCTTGTTCGGCAGAACTTCATCACATCACCAGCGCGAGCTTTTCCAGTTCCTTCTGCATGACTTCAATAGAGCATCCAGAACCTTCGATGCGTCCGGCGGCGTCAAATGCTTCACCCGGCGAGACCCCGTACCCACGTCCAGCCAAAAATATCTGGAAGAGTTCGGCTGCCTGCCAGGAGTCCATGGCGCCCTGCATCAGCTCATTTCGCAGGACGGCCAGCTCGGTTGCTGAGAATTTTTCCACCATCGCGTTTGCTTTCATAGGTCACCTCCGACCCTGGGCCCAGTCTCGGCCCTTGTTTGTTGCTGCTTCTACAGTATTAGACGTAAGCGGCCCCCAGTTTGTTGCAAATCTCTCATTTACGCCACTAACTTCAGTAACATCCGCTTGGCTCTACTGTAAATAAGGCAGTTATAGGATGTGTTAACCCGGCTTTTCGCTACATTCTTCTAACAATATTTCTCTGCGTCTCAGTGAAACTTTTTGCCGAATGCGCGTTTGCCTGTCCTGAAGCGCATGCTGGCACTACAGACCGCTTTCGCGCGTCTAAACTAAGAACGTCGCTTTTACGATTTCTTGCAACAAAACTTGGTACTATCGCAATCGCCATGCCGATCGACACCAACCCGATTGCCTCGGCACCTCCTGCAAATGCTTTGTTGCAAGAGCTGTATGCCCTCAGCAAAGGGAAGGATTACGGCCTCACCGAGGCGCAGTTTTCCGCTATCCTCGCCGGCATTGGAAGCACGCCCAAAAGCAGTACGGAATTGATGGGGCAAGTAGATTTCGATTTCTATCGCAGTCTCCGCCTTGAGGAACTTGCCTTGGCCCGCGGATGCTCCCTCGGCGACGATGGCGCTTGGGAGGTCTTCCTCACTCGCTATCGCGAAAAGCTTTATGACTCCGCCCGCTATATCACCCGGGAAGATTCTTCTGCCCGGGAGTTGGCTGATTCCATCTATGCCGATCTCTTCGTCACAAGTACTCGCGATGGCCAACGAGTCTCGAAGCTCTCTTCTTACACAGGACGAGGCTCCCTGGAAGGATGGCTTCGGACAGTGCTCGCGCAGGAGTGGGTCAACCGGTATCGAAAGCGGAAGAGGGAAGTTAGCCTCGAAGAGGAATCAGAGGCCGGCGCTCAATTCGCGGCACCGGCACCCTCTGACGACAAGCAGGTACGTCCGCCTGTCGTGATTGCCACCGACGCCGCTCTCGCCGCTCTCTCCTCGCAAGACCGCTTCATCCTAGCTTCGTACTATTTGGACAAGCGGACTCTGGCGGAGATTGCTCGTACCTTGCGAGTCCACGAATCCACTATCAGCCGCAAAGTGGAGAAGCTGGGAAAATCCGTGCGGAAAAAGATTCTGGATCATCTAGTCAAGTCAGGCATGAGCCGTAGGCAGGCCGAGGAGGCCATGGAATTCGACGTGCGCGACTGGCCTGACGTCGCGGACATGCGCGTTCAACTTGCCCGTGAAGCGCCGAGTCAAGGATTACCCGCCCCGAAATTAGCTGTGGCTGCAGCGCAAGAATCGCCGAAAGAAGCGTTCCAAGTAATGGAAGGACAAGTAGTGGAAGGAAAGAAAGATCAGGACAACATCTGATATGCCGGAACATCGGGACGAACTGCCAAAAATCGCGCAATCCAGGCTTCGCCAGCAGGCGTCTGGCCCGGCCGGTCTCCATCTGGACGCAAACATTCTTACTGCGTTTGTGGAAGGCGGTCTAAGCGGGACCGAGCGCAGCACCACGCTCGCGCATTTGGCTTCATGCGCCGAGTGCCGGGAGATTGTTGCTCTAAGCCTTCCCGAGCAAGAATCTGCAACTGTAAACGCCAACGTCGGTGCTGCAGTTTGGAATTGGACGAGAATGTTGCAATGGGGTGCCGTCGCCGCCAGCGTTGTCGTGGTCGCGAGCGCGGTGCTGTTGCTGAATTCCAAACAGACAAAGCCGGCCGACAATATCGAAATCGCCAGCCAAGTACCCTCGGAGCGCACGAAGGAGACGCAAGCTGCCCCAGCGCTTCAATCGACAGATCCAGATGCTTCAAAAGCAAAGAAGCCGGAGGAGCTTAGGGAATCTGATAAGGCAAAAGCGAACATCGCTTCAAAGCCGGCGCAAACTTCCGCCTCTAAGGTCGCGCCTGAGCCAGCAATATCGGGCGGTACGCTGAAGGACGGCACAGCGGCCAATCGCTTCAACCCCAAGTCCGACTACTTCTCAGGCGGAGCCGCTCCAGCAGTAGGCGCGGCAAATGGGCAGTCTTATCATGGTCAAGCATCGCAATCGACCGCGAAGAAGAGCGATGTAGGCAATGGGGCAGCAGACTATGCAACCAACAACAGCGGGTTCGTCGGCGGGGCTTTGGCGCAACAAGGGCGCTCTTTCAATGTTGCACCCGCCCCGCCCCCAGAGCAAAAGCCTGCGAACGCACCCGAAGCGAACATCAATGTTTTCTCGAAATCGGCAGCGCCATCTCCGGCTTTTGCCAACTCCCGCGCTAAGGCAGAAGATTCGAAATCGGCTGACAAGATATCTAGCGCGTCTGAGACCGTTGAGGTTACGGCGCAAGCAGTGCCTATGAACTCGATAACAGCTAGGTCGCTACCGGCCCGTTTTGTAAACGACACCTCTACGTGGATGATCAATCCCAATGGCAAACTGCTGACTAGACGCGATACTAGCGGATGGAAAGAAGTCGCTCTTGCGGACAATCCACACTTGATCACCTTGACCGTCAAGTCGAATGACATTTGGGTGGCCGGCGTCAAGGGCGCTCTCTACCATTCGACGGATGCAGGCAAGACTTGGGCGCTGGTAAAGGGTGGATGGCCGTCAGACAGCGACATCGTCCAATTGATTTTTACTGATCCTCAGCACGTCGCGCTACAAACCGCGAAAGGCGAGCGATGGGCGACTGATGATGGTGGCAAGACCTGGGTAAAAAAATAGCAGGACTGCGATACTCAGTTTTCGATCTTAGCGCGATCGACTAGCAGAATGGGAATGTCATCCTGCACGGGGTAAACTCGATTGCACCCGGTACATCTGATTGCGTCCGGTGCTGAGCCCAAGACCAGGGGCTTCTTGCATGCGGGGCACGCAAACTGGCCAAGTAAGTCCTTCCAATGCATCTGCTGATTCTACATCGCCCGTCAGACGGTTTAACGTCCAACGGTTTAAGATAGTTTGTCATGCCTGCCACCATACTTGATGGACAAAAGATTGCTGCGGAGATCAAGGCTGAAATCGCCGAAGAGGTAAAGGCGCTCACAGCCTTGGGCATTCGTCCCGGGCTCGCCGCGGTGTTGGTCGGCACCGACCCTGCCTCTGAGGTTTACGTTCGCAGCAAGGTGAAGGCCTGCGAGGCGCTGGGCATCTACAGCGAAAAGATCACGCCGGCGAGCAACGTCACTACAGAGGAGATGCTTGAGCTGGTCGCAGATTTGAATCGACGCGACAACATCGATGGCATTCTCGTCCAGTTGCCGCTGCCTAAGCACGTGGACGCAAAGGCCGTGTTGCTGGCGGTCTCGCCGGAAAAGGACGTCGATGGGTTTCATCCCATGAACGTCGGCAATCTTTCCACGCAACGCCCCGGCTTGGTTCCGTGCACGCCGCTTGGCTGCATGGAGATATTGAAGCGCAGCAAGATTCCAATTGCCGGATCAAACGCCGTCGTCATCGGCCGCAGCGACATCGTCGGCAAGCCAATCGCCATGCTGCTGCTCAATGCGAATGCGACCGTGACTGTCTGCCACTCGAAAACGAAGGATCTGCCTGGCGTCAGTCGCCAAGCCGACATCTTGATTGCCGCCATTGGCCGCGCCGGAATGGTTACTCGTGACTTCGTTAAGCCGGGAGCAGCGGTGATCGACGTCGGAATGAATCGCGTCACCGACCCCGCGGAATTCAAGCGCATGTTCGCCGGAAACGCGAAACGCGAGCAAGACTTCGCGGCCAAAGGCTCAACGTTAATGGGCGACGTCCATCCGGAAGTTGCGGAAGTCGCCGGGGCCATTACTCCGGTGCCGGGCGGAGTCGGACCGCTTACCATTGCCATGTTGATGTCCAATACGGTAAAAGCCGCTAAGCTGCGCCGCGGCGCCGGTAAGCGTGCGACCACTACCGCGAGAGGGGAATAAGACTTGCTGCGAGTTGGTTTGACCGGCGGTGTCTCCTGCGGAAAGTCAACGGTGGCGCGCATGATGGAAGAGCGCGGCGCATTTCTCATTCAGGCCGATCACATCGCCCATGACTTGATGAAGCCGGGGCAACCTGTGTACAACGAAGTGGTAAAACGTTTTGGCCGCGAGATCGTCAATGTTAATTATGGTGGCACGATCGACCGCAACAAGTTAGCGGACGCCGCATTCGGCGGTGGACGGATCGCCGAACTGAACCAGATCGTCCACCCCGCGGTGATTCAGCGGCAGGAAGAGTGGATGGCCGAAATCGGGCGTAAAGTGCCAGAAGGCATTGCTGTCGTGGAGGCCGCGCTGATAGTCGAAGCGGGCGTGAAGAACCGTTTCGACAAACTCGTCGTGGTCACGTGTCCTGAAGACGAAAAGGTTCGACGTTTTGTTTCGCGCTCCGCTGCCGGGGAACAATCGCGGCGACTCGATGCAGATTCCGCCGAGCGCGAGATCCGGAGACGCATGACCGCACAATTGCCGGACTCTGAGAAAGTCAGACTCGCGGACTTCGTCGTCGACAACTCCGGTTTCCGCGAACACACGGAGGCCCAGGTAGAAAAAGTGATGGAAGAGCTGCGAACGTTAGCGGCAGTAACTTAGAAAAAAGAGAGACTGAGTAGCATGAAATCTTCACGTCCTATTTGGCTGGCATTGATCCTGGTGGGTGTTTTTTATTTGGTCACTACCCATCGCAACTTTGATCTTCCTTCGTGGGTGCATCCCGAGTCCAGCCGGGCTGCAAAGCTGGAGATCACTGAAGCCGACAAGCCGCTGAGCTTTGACTCCGAAGAGCAGAACAACATCGCTTTGTACAAGCGCGTACTGCCTTCGGTGGTGAACATCACGTCTACCGCCGTTGCCTTCGATTTCTTCTACGGCCCCGTTCCCCAGGAAGGCCAAGGCTCGGGCCTCATCATCGACAAAGAAGGGCACATCCTCACCAACTATCATGTCGTCGCGAATGCCCGACAGTTGGAGGTCACGCTTTCCAACCGGAAGCGGTACCGCGCGGAGACCATCGGCGTGGATCCATCGCATGACTTGGCTGTGATCCGCATCGCGGGAGGAACAGGACTGGCTCCCGCAACTCTAGGCGATTCCAAATCGCTGGTCGTCGGACAGAAAGTGTATGCCATCGGAAATCCATTCGGGTTGAGCGGAACCATGACGCGCGGGATCATCAGCTCGCTTCGTTCCATCCGCGGCCCTGACGGCACTCCTATCGATGAGGCCATCCAGACCGACGCCGCCATCAATCCCGGCAATTCCGGCGGGCCCATGTTGAATTCGCGCGGGGAAGTGATCGGCATCAATTCGCAGATCGCCACCGGCGGCGCGAACCAGAGCGCGGGCATCGGATTTGCGATTCCCATCAACGCCGCGAAAGCTGTGCTGAACGATCTGGTCACCGTCGGCCGGGTGCGACGCCCGTCTCTTGGCATCGTGCGTCCGCTTCCTGTCAGCCCTGAGTTGGCGGAACAGATCGGATTGCCCGCTGACTACGGCGTCCTCATCATGCAAGTGGTTCCTGGAGGTGCAGCAGAGCGTGCCGGATTGCGCGGAGGGAGCGAGCGCGCCTACATCGGCAATACTCCCATCATGCTGGGCGGTGATTTGATAGTTGCCATTGACGGCCAGGAAGTGAACGACTTGCGCGACCTCAGCGGTATCATGAACAACCACCGTATGGGTGACACCGTGAAGGTCACCATCTATCGCGGAAAGAAAAAGATGGACGTGACGGTCTCACTGGGCGAGGCCCGGCAAGCGGCGTGACCCATCTCGATTAAGCGTGCCCTTTAGGGGCCACGCGGTCGAGGTTTGCCCGGCGATGATGCTCGGCAATAGCATGCGCGATATCCAGCGCCACTGCCAGCGCTCTGCGTCCTTCTTCCAATGACACCATCGGTATGCTGCGATCGCGCACCGCTTGCAGAAACGCTTTCAATTCCGCGTGCAACGGTTCTTCCGCAACCACCTTCGGACGATTCAAACTCACGCCCGGTATCGGCAGCGCTTGCGGTTTCGCTGCCGCCGCGGCCAATGCTTCTGCAGGGCTGCCGCCGATCGCAGCCGGATCCACCGACAGAGCGAACACATCCTGCTTTGCGTAGTCCACCGATACATACTGTCGCGGTTGAAAGAATCGCAGTTTGCGCACGCGTTCCGTGCTGACCCGGCTCGCTGTCAGGTTCGCGACGCATCCCGAATCAAACTCAAGCCTCACGTTGGCGATGTCCACTTTCGAACTTACGATGGGCAGCCCCACCGCTCGCACTTCTTTGACCGGCGAGTTGACCATCGAAAGCACGACATCGAGATCGTGGATCATCAAATCAAGTACGACATCAACATCCAACGCCCGCGGAGAAAAAATGCTGAGCCGGTGGACTTCGAAGAACATTGGCTGCGTGATCAGCGGGAACGTCGCTAGCACTGCTGGATTGAACCGCTCCAGGTGGCCGACCATCGCCACTCGCTGCCTCTGTCTGGCGATGCGGATGAGGTCGTCCGCCTCAGGCAGCGACGTAGCCAGCGGTTTTTCGATGAGGACGTCAATGCCGGCTTCCATCAGCGTGCGCGCAACGTTGAGATGATGCACCGTCGGCACCGCGACTGTAGCCGCATCAATCTTCGCTTTGGAAATCAATTGGTCTAGTGACGTGAACGCTTGCGTCTTGAATTCCATCGCCAGTTCGGCAGCGCGTTCTGGATTCGCATCGCAAACCGCGGCCAGTTCCACGGGCTCGCCTTGCTTCTGCAGTTCGGAATACACGCGCGCGTGGTTGCGCCCAAACGCACCCACACCGATCACGGCAACACGGGTCTTCTCAACGGTCGTCGACAAAGGTTCAACTTTCCAGAAAAGATTTTCAGAACAGATGATTTTCGCAGATACGGCGGCTTTGCAGTAGGAGGGAGCAAAAAAATCCGCCTGGACTAGTCCAGGCGGATTCTATTGGTTACTAAGGAGCGTTACCAGGACTTGGCGCAGAAGCCGCCACTTGCATTCACCCAGTTCTGTTGGATGAGGTAATCGCGCGTGCCCAGCTTCATGTTGGCCAAGGCTCCGCTGGATTGGTATGTCGAACCGAACGTCCACGCGCACTTGTCGGCATTCTCAGCGCCGCGCTGGTCATACCATGCGTTAAGGTCCGGATCGGTCGCCGTCTCTTCCAATTCATGAGCAATGATGCTCGCCATGCCATCGGCGCCAGCATTTCCGTTTGGCCCGGTGGTCTGTTGTTCGCAGGCTGATGGGCAGCGGTCTGGATTACCAACAAAGGAGTACTTGATGTCCGTGCCGCTGATCGTCCCATGCGTATGCCAGCCGCAATACTGAGTGCAGAATCCCGAACTCGCGGTGACATCTGCTGAGGTCAACACGAAGTAGACGCCATTTCCATCCTTCGGTAGTCGTCCGCTATTGATCGCACTCGCGACTACTGTCTGAATCGCGGCGTCGCTCAGGCTCGTACCTTGCGAGTAGGAATCCGTCGTGCTTCCGCTATACGCGACATGGTTGGGGACATGAACGCTAGATCCATTGTAGTAGCTGGTATTGATATTGAAGTATGGTGAACCACCAATGTTTTGCGCCAAGTCGGTGAGAATCGTCACCGCTGTGTTGCCGGCCCAATTCCCGTACCAGATGTAGTAAACGTTCGGGCCGGATGTCATTACCGAGCCCCCGTGGTAAGAGATGCCGTTAGCCCCGCCACCGGGTTTTGCTTTTCCGGTTGAGTGTTCAACGGCTTCTCCCCAGCCTTTGCCGGTCGGAACCAAGTCCGGAGCGGTACGCGAGACTTGGGCAGACGCAGTGGACATCAGTAGAGAAACCGCTACGGCAAGCAGTAACATTTTCTGGCGCGAAACATTCATGTTCACAGACCTCATGGTTTGATTTTTTCGAACGGGAGCCTTTGCTTAGGGAAAAGCCTTACGAACTTGCGCATTGTGACACAGGAACTCTGGGGGAGGGGAGAACAAAAGAACACTAGGTACTTAGGATTAAGGTAAGAGGAAGGTTGCCCCTTGTCAATCGCTTTTTCTAAATTTGCACCACATTCAGTGCGGAAGCTTTTAGCAATATGCGACACGGAGTCTGGCCAATGTACTCGCCATCCGCGTAGATAACGGTGGGCTGGGCCGTTTCGATAGAGAGTTGCGATGTACGGAAGATCGAAAGCTCCGGAATCTTCACATGGTCACCCGCCAGGATCTTGGGGAAGTGTCGCACGATTTCGGATCGCGTCAATTTGCTACTGCTCGCGAAAGTGATGTCCAGATGTCCATCCGTAATGCTCGCTTGAGGTGCAATCTTCAGCCCACCGCCAAAAGTGGGAGTGTTGGAAATGGAAATAAACCACGCCCGGTCATCGATCGGCGGAAAGCCGATCCCGGCAACTTTCATCTCCAGCGGCTGATACAGGGCCATGGCGACGAGTCCGCCGACGAAATATCCTCCGCGCGACTTCACCCAGTTGGGAAAGCCTTCCGCCCGGCGGGCAGCATCGGCATCAAGGCCCACATTGGCGCAGCAGGAAAAATAGCTGATCGGCGCGGCACCATCCATGGCGATGCAGCCCAGATCGACTTGGATGATTCCTGCCGAGCCGTTCAGGAACGCCTGCCACACTCGCTTCGCCTCCGCAATGCTGGGAGTTCCGGTAGCGCGAGCAAGGTCATTACCGCTTCCCGTTGGGACCACGATCGTCGGAGCTCCACTCTCGCTGAGCGGGCCCAGATGCCGGTTGAGAGTGCCGTCCCCTCCGAAGACCAGTGCGATATCGGGACGGGCAGATTCCAAAATGCGGCGCAACTCGTTCGCAGAAGGTGTGTCCAGCGTTATGAGTTCACACCTGCTGTCGCGGAATTCGTTGAGATGTTTTGGAAGAGCGCGAGGTCCAAGCAGAGCGAGGGCGCGCATGGCTATTTGTGGATCAAGACCCGTTTGATCTTGCGGCCTACACGCACGGTAAGATCCACCGGAAAATGTTCTACCATCAGTGCGGAGTCGGCCTTCACTTCATTGCCAATGCGGACGGCTTTTTGTTTTATCTTCCGCAAGCCGTCGCTGACCGAGTCGGCAAGCCCGCTCCGGTGCAGGAGCTTTTCCAGCTTCACGCTTGTGCCATTGGTGCTGCTAGCGGCAACATCGGCGAATTGAATCTCCACTGTTTCCAGGTCCTCTGGAGTCTCATCCTTCTGGAACTGCTTCGCCCAATTCTCCGCCGCCTGCTCTGCCGCTTGCGCGGAGTGAAAATCAGTCACGATGCGTTTCGCCAGATCCTGTTTGACTTTCATCGGATGGGCTTCGCCGGTCGCGCATCTGTGCTTCAATGCTTCGATGTCTGTCAGCGACATATCCGTCAGGAACTCGTAATAGCGCCACATCAACTGATCGGAGATCGACATCAATTTGCCATACATCTCCTGCGGAGCTTCGGCGATCCCGATCGCATTTCCCAGTGACTTCGACATCTTCTGCACGCCATCCAGCCCCTCGATGATCGGGGTCGTCAACACTACCTGGGATGGCTGGCCGTAAGTGCGCTGCAACTCGCGCCCTACAAGCAGATTGAATTTCTGGTCGGTGCCGCCCAGCTCCACATCGGCCTGGAGCGCCACCGAGTCATATCCCTGCGCCAGTGGATACAGCAGCTCGTGAATGGCGATCGGCTTCTCGTCGTGGAACCGCTTGTGAAAATCATCGCGTTCAAGGATCTGCGAAACCGTGTACTTCGCCGCCAGCCGGATAAAATCTTCTGCGCTAAATTTTGAGAACCATCGGCTGTTGAAATCGATAACGGTCTTCTGCGGATCGAGGATCTTGAAAACCTGCGCCTTGTAAGTCTCCGCGTTCTGGTCGATCTCCTCACGCGTGAGCGGTTTGCGTGTGGCGGAACGGCCGGTGGGATCGCCGATGAGCCCGGTGAAATCGCCGATCAGGAACACGACGGTGTGTCCTAGGTCCTGAAAGTGTTTCAGTTTGCGGATGAGGACGGTGTGTCCCAAGTGCAGATCAGGCGCGGTGGGATCGAATCCAGCTTTCACGATAAGCGGCTTGCCCGTTTTGCGCGACTGCTCGAGCTTATCCCGCAACTCGCTTTCGCGAATGATCTCCGCCGAGCCCTTCTTTAGATAAGAGAGCTGCTCATCGACTGGTTTGAACTGAGACATTGAAATGATTATAGCGAAGCAGTCTCACCACAGAGGCACAGAGGCACAGAGAAAGGCTTAGATTTTACGGCGAATTATGCCGTCCTTGAGAACAGGCACATTGAAATTGAGAAGCAGCCCAGTCACGCTCCTGATTTGCGTTTGTTTCTCTCCGTGAGCTCTGTGTCTCTGTGGTGAAATCGCTTCTACGGCAGCGGTGAATACAATGCCGCCTCGCGTTCCTCGATCATCGGGTAGACACCATCAGCTATGTACTGCTTGAAATGTGGCGAATTGCGATGCGCTTCCAAGGCTGCTTCATCTTTGTATTGTTCGTAGATCAGAAAGCGTCGTGGATCCTCGCTACTCTGATGCGGGATGTACAAAAGGCAGCCCGGCTCGCGGCGGCTCGCTTCCGCAGCCGGACCAAACAGCCGCGCAACTTCCGATTCTTTGCCGCTCTTTACGAGTAAGCGGACAGCAAGACAGATCATGATTTATTTCCTTCCTGACGACCCAAAGCCGCCCGCGGCGCGGGACGACTGTGCCAATTCTTCGACCACCTCAATTTGTCCCGTCAGCACCGGATAAGGGATGAGGTTTGCAATCTTGTCGCCGGCATGGATCTCCGCGGGCGCATCGCTTAGGTTCTCCATCACGACTCTGATCTCGCCGCGATAGCCAGAATCAATCACACCCGCAGTCACAATCAACCGGCGGACGGCCATCGATGATCTGTCCCGCAACAGGGCGCCCATCGGCCCGCCATCACTCGAAGTGAGTTCGACGGAAATCCCAGTCGGCACGATCCCATTACCGCGGGCAGAGAAGCTCACCGATTCAGCAGCATAAATGTCATAACCAAGGTCCTCGCCGGGATGCGCAACCGTGGGAGCCTTTGCTTCAGGGCGCAGCAATTTCACTTTAAGCATGGTGAGAGTTTAGCAGGCGCGAACGGCGTGCAGAGTGGCTGGACAGCAACTCTGGCCACAGCCGAAGCCGCCATTCCAGCGGCAATCTTCACAATATTCGCTTGGCATCGTACCCATTAAGCCTGCCGCTCACACTCTGGTTAGTGTGCTGCACAGGCAATGTCAGGAGGTTCTGAAATGGCGAAGACTTTTGCCACTGTACTTGGAGTGATTTTTGTTCTCTTGGGGATCATCGGTTTCATCAACCACGATTTTCTTGGCATGCACTTGAGCAACGCTCACAACTGGATCCACCTCATCAGTGGGATCGTCGCGTTGTACTTCGGCACCGCAACCGACTTGAGGGCTGCCAAAAACTTTGATTACACCTTCGGCGTTCTCTATCTGTTGCTGGGGTTCGTCGGCTTTTTGGTGGGCAGACCTGCCATTGCAACCGTGCCCGGTGGCGCCGGAAATATGGCGGCTGATTCACGCTTGTGGAGACTGATCCCTGGCACTCTGGAGTTCGGTAGTCCTGACCACACCGTACACATCATCCTCGGCGCCTTGTTCATAATCGGTGCAGTAATGACAGGCACAGCCGCAGCTGCAAGGATCGAAGAGAGAGAAAGAGATGTCCGCACCCGAAGAGTCGCGTAAAAGCGCGGACTGAAAAAAGTGAGACGATGTCGAGATTACTTTCGCATCACCACGCATCGTCCCTTGATCTCACATCCACCCTCGAGCACCATCCTGATCGCCTCGCTATAGGCGATATGTTCCTGTTCAAGGATGCGCGCGGATAGTGAATCGATATCGTCGGTGTCCAGCACGGGCACAGCGCGCTGCAAAATGATGGGCCCGTGGTCGAGGTCTTCGTCCACAAAGTGGACAGTGCACCCGGTGATCTTGGCGCCGTATTCCAGCGCTTGTTTCTGCGCGTCCATTCCGGGGAATGCGGGCAGCAGCGATGGATGGACATTGATAATTCGTTGCGAAAACGCCTGCACAAACGCCGGAGACAGCAAACGCATATATCCGGCGAGACAAACCAAATCTACATTCGCCGCACGCAACGCCGCGATGACTTGGGCATCATGCGCTTCGCGCGCTAATCCTTTTGAAGCAATCACCACGGCATTGAGTCCGCGCTGGCGCGCAGCTTCTATCCCCGGCGCATCGGCGCGATTCGAGATCACGATTGCGATCTCGGCGTTTAATTTTCCTGCGGCGATGTTGTCAGCGATGGCAATGAAGTTTGAGCCGCGTCCAGAGAGCAGAATGCCGAGTTTCTTCATTTCCCTATTTTACTTTTCACGACTTCGTTTTTTCGTTTCGCAGAAATGATGGGCACTGGTGGCGTGAGCTTTTGTCCATCTACGGGCGAGGCCTGGATCTTTTTGATCACATCCATGCCGCTGATGACGTGTCCGAAAGCTGCGAAGCCCTGGCCGTCTGAATTGCGCTTACCGCCGAAATCCAACGAGGGTTGATCGTTGATGCAGATAAAAAAATCAGAGGTGGCAGTATCAGCAGCGTCGCGGGCCATCGAGATTGTTCCATCGCGATGCGTGATTCCAGTCTTATTCGTCCCTTCGAGGGTGATCGCCGGGAAGTCGGGTCCGCTGTTGGGATTTGTGCCTGCCTGTACTACTTCGATCAAAACTTTGTTGTCCGGCTGATTGTCGAGCTTCACCGTGCGATGAAAGGTCCCGCCGTTGTAATGTCCCGCATCCACGTATCGCAAGAAATTTGCGGTTGTGACGGGCGCTCGCTCGCTATCGACTGCGACTTCGAAATCGCCAAGATCGGTGGAGAAGATCACGTGCACGAGCGGCGACTTTTTCTGCGCAAACAAGTTTGAAGTTTGAAGAAGTCCGCTGAAGATCAGCATCAGCAGCGAAAAAGATTTCCACTGTGTTCCACGTGGAACATACTTGCGTAAGTCATAAGCGGGACAACAACATACGTCTCGCTTTACGCCTAGCCGAAATAGCTCTTGCATAGCGGTTCTTACGAGTAAGTGACCTTGCGATCGCCCTTGACCACGCGGCCGATGGTGTACGCTTTTTCGCCGGCGCGATCAATCAAAGTCTGAACTTTTTTGAATTTCTTGGAAGGCACGATCAGGACCATTCCGATGCCCATATTAAAGGTGCGCAGCATCTCATCTTGCGGAATGTTTCCGAGTTTCTGCAGGTGCTCGAAGATAGGAAGCAAGGGCCAGGAACCCATCTCGACGATTGCGCCAATGCCCTTGGGCAGAACGCGGGGCAAATTTTCCGTGATACCGCCGCCGGTGATGTGGGCCATCGCGTTGACGCAATCGGCATCGAGCAATCGGCGCACGACCGGCCAGTAGCTCTTATGCGTGCGCATCAATTCATTGCCGACTTTGGCCTTGAGTTCGTTCACATATTTGTCGGGAGAGTATCTCGCGATTTCAAACAGAAGTTTGCGGGCGAGTGAATATCCGTTGGTGTGCAATCCATTGGACGGTAATCCGATGAGGACGTCGCCAGCCTGGACTTTTTCTCCGGTGATGATCTTCGCCCGATCGACTACCCCGACGATGAATCCCGCGAGGTCGTATTCGCCAGCTGGATAGAATCCCGGCATCTCCGCAGTCTCTCCGCCGATGAGCGCGCAGCCAGTGTGCCGGCAGGCGTCGGCAATCCCAGCGATAACTTTCTCGGTGATCTCCGGGCTGAGCTTTCCGGCGGCGATGTAGTCCATGAAGAACATGGGCGTTGCACCTTGCACGGCGATGTCATTCACGCAATGGTTGACGAGGTCCGCGCCGACCGTGTGGTGCATGTTCATCTCGAAAGCGACCTTTAACTTGGTGCCAACGCCATCAACGCTGGAGACAAGGACGGGATCACGGAATTTCGTTTTGTCCACGGCAAAGAGGCCGCCGAAGCCGCCAATCTCGCTCAGCACACCTTTTGTAAAAGTTTTTTGCGCGAGATATTTAATGCGCTGCTTGGTCTTGTTCGCGACGGCGATGTCCACGCCTGCATCGGCGTAGGTTACGGTCTTAACTGCTGTGTCTTTTGCCAAGTAATGTCTCTTCAGCTTCTGATTTTCCGACGATTTGAGTGCTGCTCCAGGGGATTTGCGGGAGCTGCAATTCTAGCATTAAATGGCCTCCGAACCGCGGAGAGGGCGCAAATAAAGGTGTTTCGTGTCCCGGAGGCGTTTTTCCCTAGAGCAGCACACCCGTCCTCGACCATCGCGTTCGACCAAAAAGATTAATGATGATGGACGCGTAGAAACGGGCCTGACGGGCGGGATTCTCCTCAAGCCAGTCGCGGCTGGGCGCGTCATAAGACCAGAAGACCATGAATGGCTCGCCAATGATGTTGTCGACCGGCACCGTGCCCCAATAGCGGCTGTCGTCTGAGTTGTCGCGATTATCGCCGAGGACGAACAGATTTCCCGCCGGAACCAATCGCGCGGCCATGTTTTCAGGATGCCGCAGCCAAGGCTTACCGGAGTGAACCGCATACGGCTCGCGGACGGGTATGTCATTGACGTAAAGAATGTCGTCGCGAATCTCAACCGTGTCGCCGCCGACCGCGGCTACGCGTTTCAGGAAGTTCAGGCTGGGATCGCGCGGATAATGAAAAGCAATGATGTTGCCGCGGCGCACGCGCTTGAGCTGCGGCAGTCGCCATCCAGTGAAGGGAACCACCGGCCCGTAGAAGATCTTATTGAGAAGGATGTGGTCGCCGATGAGGATGGTGCCTTCCATGGATCCGGTGGGCACGACCGCGGCCTCGCCAATAAAAGTGTTGACCAGAAGAATGGCGAGCAACAAGAACAGCATGCGCTTGCAGGCGAGGCGGAGTCGTGACGGAAGTCCGGAAGAAGCCGTGCGATCTTCAATTGCGGTAATGTGGAGGGTCGAATCAGCTGCAGCTATGGAGCCGGGCGCAACCATGCTGGCGCTTCGAAATGGTTCCGACATGAGTGGCAAGATACAGAATGATATTCCGCTCACGCACATCCGCAATCAGGGAGATTGCTTAGTGTTGACGCCCCTCGGCATCCCGTGCCGCTCTGTTATAATCGAAACCGAAGCATCCCGGCAGCCTGTTTTCATTGGGGCTGCGTCTTCATTTGTGATTTGCGCTTGACCAAGCGCAACCTTCCTTTTATATAGTCGGGGCGTGGCTCAGCCTGGTAGAGCACCTGGTTCGGGACCAGGGGGTCGGAGGTTCAAATCCTCTCGCCCCGACCAATCTTCAGAAACAGCCCTT
>JAOAPL010000139.1 GCA_025462925.1 Acidobacteriaceae bacterium | reverse complement strand
TTCCAGCCGGCCTTGGCCACGCCGACGACCGGTGCATCAAGATGGCCGCGTTTGATCATCGCCTGCAGCGCGGGGAAGATTTTCTTGTACGCCAAATCGCCCGTAGCGCCGAAGAAGACCAGCGCGTCCGAATGAGGAGTAGTCATTGTGTCTCCTTCACGCAGCCTGTGGCTTTCCCACCTTTTCGAGGTGGCCACCAAACTCATATCGCATGGCCGACAAAAGCTTGTTCGCAAAATCGGCTTCGCCACGAGAACTGAATCGCTCGTAGAGCGCGGTAGTGAGTACTTGCGCCGGTACGGCCTCATCGATGGCGGCCTTAATGGTCCAGCGCCCTTCGCCGGAATCAGAGACACGGCCGGCGAATTTTGAGAGCGTCGGATCTTCGAGGAGAGCAGCGGCCGTGAGATCCAGCAGCCACGAGGCGATCACGCTGCCGCGGCGCCATACCTCTGCGATGTCGCGTAGATTAAGTTCGTATTGATAGTGCTCGGGATGACGCAGTGGCGTGGTCTCGGCGTCAATCACGCGTTCCTTTTTGCCGATGTCGGCGGCGCGCAGGATGCCCAATCCTTCGGCGTACGCGGCCATGATGCCGTACTCGATTCCGTTGTGGACCATCTTCACGAAGTGGCCCGCACCGTTTCCGCCGCAATGCAAGTAACCCTGCTCGGCAGTGCCGCCGATCTTCTCGCGACCCGGGGTGCGCGGAATCTCACCTACTCCGGGCGCGAGCGATGCGAAGATGGGATCAAGGTGCTTGACTACATCCGGCTCTCCGCCAATCATCATGCAATATCCGCGCTCCAGTCCCCAGACACCACCACTCGTGCCCACGTCTAAGTAATGGATCTGCTTCGGCGCGACTTCCTTTGCGCGACGAATATCATCGACGTAATAGGAATTGCCGCCGTCTATGAGGATGTCCCCGGCCTCGAGGTGTGGCAGGAGATCAGAGATCGTTTTGTCCACAGCAGCCGCCGGCACCATCATCCAAATCGTTCGCGGCTTCGCAAGCTTCTTCGCAAGGTCCTGGAGCGACACGGCTCCCACCGCGTTCTCTTTAGTGAGCTCCTCCACCGGCTTCGGCGACCTGTTGAAGACCACACAGCTGTGTCCCTGCTTGAGGAGCCGACGCACCATGTTTGCGCCCATCCTTCCAAGACCAATCATTCCGAGCTGCATAGCTGACTCCTTCTAGGTCATTCGACCTCTCTGAGCCGCCGATAGCGACGGATCAAGTTGTTTGTGGAACTGTCGTGAGCCAGCTTCGGCTCTGTTTTGCTGTCCAGTTCGGGAATAATCCGCTGAGCCAGCACTTTGCCAAGCTCAACTCCCCACTGGTCAAACGAGTCAATGTTCCAAATCGTGCCTTGAGTGAAGACAGAATGCTCGTACAGTGCGACGAGTTTGCCGAGCATTTCCGGCGAGAGTCGTTCCGCAAGGATCGTGTTTGACGGGCGATTACCCTCAAAGACGCGGTGAGGCACCAGCCAATCCGGTGTGCCCTCTTGTTTGACCTGCTCGGCTGTCTTGCCGAACGCCAGCGCTTCCGTCTGGGCGAAGACGTTCGCCAGCAGCATGTCGTGGTGTCGGCCAAGCGGATTGAGCGGCTTGTCAAATGCGATGAAGTCGCAAGGAATAAGCCTGGTCCCCTGATGGATCAGTTGATAGAACGAATGTTGGCCGTTGGTTCCAGGCTCGCCCCAATAGATGGGACTCGTCTCATAGCTGACTTCAGTGCCATCGAGCATGACGTGTTTGCCATTGCTCTCCATTGTCAATTGCTGCAAATAGGCGGGGAATCGCTTCAGGTATTGCTCGTACGGCAAGACGGCGACAGTCTGTGAGCCGAAGAAATCGTTGTACCAAACGGCCAGAAGGCCCATAAGCACAGGTAGGTTGCGCTCGAACGGGGCAGTGCGGAAGTGCTCGTCCATCTGATGGAAGCCGTCCAACATGGCACGGAAGTTGTCCGGGCCGATGGCGAGCATCGTCGAAAGGCCGATCGCTGAGTCCATGGAGTAGCGCCCGCCCACCCAATCCCAGAACTCGAACATGTTTGCAGTATCAATACCGAATTTCGACACTTCGGCAGCGTTGGTCGAGACAGCGACAAAATGTTTGGCAACCGACTTCTCGTCGCCCCCGAAACCTGCGAGCGACCAAGCGCGTGCCGTGTGGGCGTTCGTCATAGTCTCCAGGGTCGTGAAGGTTTTTGAAGAAACAACAAAGAGGGTTTCCGATGGATCAAGATCTCGAACAGCTTCCGCGAAATCGGTGCCATCGATGTTGGAAACGAACCGGAAGGTCATGGCGCGATCGGTGTAGTGCCTCAGCGCCTCGTACGCCATGACCGGACCAAGATCGGACCCGCCGATGCCGATGTTGACGACATTCCGAATGCGTTTGCCGGTGTGGCCTTTCCACGATCCGCTCCGCACGCGGTCACAAAAATCAGCCATCTTGTCGAGCACGGAGTGAACTTGGGGTACCACGTTTTCGCCGTCGACGATGATGGGGGTTCCCTTGGGA
>JAOAPL010000105.1 GCA_025462925.1 Acidobacteriaceae bacterium | reverse complement strand
TGCTTGCGATCACCATTATTCCCCAGCTCTGTTTTGCGCAGGAAGGAGGATGGGACAACGTCAAGCAACTGCCGCAAGGCACCAAGGTCAAGCTCGCGCTGAATGACGGGAAATCGTATCGGGGGACACTTCAGTCGGCAAGCGACGTTACGCCATCGCCCGTTTACATTAAAACATGGGAGCAGGGGTAAATGGCCTCCTAGACCTCTTTAGTGGATCCAGGGCTAATGCAGACAGCCCATGTAGTCTCCGTCGATAAAGGTGGTCGCTGTATTCAAATCCTGCACGGTCGCGGAGGAGTGAATCAGGAGGCCGCGACCAAGAACGGACTTCCTCGGCTCGTAGGTGTTTACCCCATCGCCACAGTCCAAAATCCGCCCCCACAAGCAATATCGCAGCGTCCCAAAAAAGTAAGCGCTCTGTTCCATCTGTACTCTCGAGCCGGGGTCTTCGCCACTTACTGTAATTTTCCTATTCGGATCCCTTGTGCCTAGCCCGAAGTCTACCTTCAGCTTGATTGCTCCCGCAAGGAAATCTGCATATTGAAGGAGCTGTTCGTGAGCAGAGTCGTGTTGGCTCATGCCTACACAGGGAGGATAGAGAGCACGTAGATAGTTCTGGAGACGATCTCGGTCTTCAACGATGTTTTTGTCAAACCGCAGACGGAAGCCACCCTTTGTCTCCTCGTTACAAAAGTGCCATATCTGGCTGCAAAGGCGCTCTGTAGCTGATTGCTTATCGGAGTCATCAATGACAACTATCCCAATGCTGCTGTTAACGAGCGGTACAAAGTCACGGCGACACTCAAGCGAAACTGAGCTGTCGTTCCATTTCACTTCCGTGTATGGAGATATGCCGAACTCTTGTTTCTTGCGAAGCCACGCTTCTATGGCCTTGTCCTCGTCCGGGAATGCTACTGCCGCAAGAATTACGTGCTTCGTACCTGCAATTTCGCACGAAGAGTCATCCACGTAGAAAGAGGGGTACTGCATCTTAGCTATTTGAGCTTTCATTACTGTATCAATCCGCCATTAACTTCCTCTTCTGGCGGGATCACCACTGCCGCGGCCACGCGATCTCCCGGCTCCATGTGCAGCAGGCGGACGCCCTGGGCTGAGCGGCCGGATTCGCGGATGGTCTTCGATTCGATGCGGATGATTTTGCCGTACTGGCTGATCAGCATGACTTCGGATTTTTCCGACACCTGCGAAATTCCGGTGACTTTGCCGTTGCGCTCGGTGGTCTTGACGTTGATCACGCCTGAGCCGCCTCGTCCCTGCAGGCGGTATTCGTCGGCGGGAGTGCGCTTGCCGTAGCCGTTTTCGGTGACCGAGAGAATCAGCGAGCCTTTTACCGGGATGGTGGCGTCAGTGGCTGTGGCTTCCGGAACTCCGGCTTCGGCCTTGGCCTTTTCGACCTCGGCTTCGGCTTTCTTCGGATCCTTCGGAGTGGTGGCCATGCCCACGATGTAATCGCCTTTGTCCAGGGCCATGCCGCGGACGCCGTAGGCGGGACGTCCCATTGAACGCACGCCGGACTCGTCGAAGCGGATTGCCTGGCCGTCGTGCGAGGCCAGGAAGATGATCTGGCTGCCGTCGGTCAGCGTGGTGCCGACCAGCTCGTCGCCCTGATCGATTCCGATGGCGATGATGCCTCGCGACATCACGTTGCAGAAATCTTTCAGTTCGGTCTTTTTGACCGTGCCATTGCGCGTGGCGAAGAAGATGTAGCGGCCTTCCTCTTCGAGGTTGCGGACTGCCAGCATGTTGCGGACGGTCTCGCCCGGCTGCAGCGCGACCAGGTTGCCAACGTGCTTGCCCTTGCCGGCAGCGCCAACGTCGGGGATTTCATAAACCTTCAGCCAGTACACGCGACCGGTGTTGGTGAAAATCAGAATGTAAGCGTGGGTGGAGGCGATGAACAGATGCTCGACGAAGTCCTCGTCGCGCGTCTTCATGCCGGTGCGGCCCTGTCCACCGCGCCGTTGCTGACGGTAAGTGGAGATTGGGGTGCGCTTCAGGTATCCGCTATGGCTGACGGTGACCGCGACCTGCTCGTCGGCAATAAGGTCCTCGAGCTTGATCTCAGCGGCTTCGTCTTCGATGATGGTGCGACGCTCGTCGCCGTAGAGCTTCTTGATTTCTTCCAGCTCGGTGACGATGACTTTCCGCAGCTTCTTTTCCGAACCGAGAATCGATTCGTACTCAGCGATGTTCTCGCGGGTGAGGCCCAGCTCTTTGTTGATCTCGTCGATCGACAGGCGGGTGAGGCGGTGCAGTTGCAGTTCGAGGATCGCGTCCGCCTGAATTACGGTGAACGCCTTCTCGGGATCCAGCTTCGGTGCGCGACCGGTGGTATTGATCTCGATCTTCTTGCCGCCGAAGTACAGGACCAGGTTTTCGCGAGCGTCGGCACGATTGGCGCTGCCGCGAATGATTGTGATCACGTTGTCGAGGTGATCCAGCGCCGTGAGATAGCCTTCGAGTATGTGCTCGCGGTCTTGCGCTTTTTTGAGCAAGTAGGCGGTCCGGCGGCGGACAACCTCTACACGGTGATCGATAAAGTGCTGGATGGCCTGAATCAGGCCCATTTCCTTAGGTTGGCCATTCACCACGGCCAGGAAGATCATGCTGAAGCCTTCCTGCATCGAGGTGTGCTTGAAGAGCTGGTTCAGGATGATCTGGGGTTCAGCGCCGCGTTTCAGCTCGATGACGATGCGCATGCCGTCGCGATCGCTCTCGTCGCGAATATCGGAGATGTCCTCAATAACTTTGTCATTGACCAGCTGCGCGATTCGTTCGACCAGGCGCGCCTTGTTTACCTGGTAGGGAATCTCGGTTACTACGATGGCTTCGCGATCTTTCGCGAAAGTTTCAATTGCCGCTTTGGCGCGCATCATGAAGCGTCCGCGGCCGTTCTTGTAGGCGTCGAGAATTCCGCTCTTGCCATGAATGATGGCGGCGGTGGGGAAGTCCGGGCCTTTAACGATCTTTAAAATTTCCGGCAGCGATGTCGCGGGGTTGTTCACCAGCGTGATCGTGGCGTCCACAATTTCCGTTAAGTTGTGTGGCGGGATTTTCGTCGCCATGCCTACGGCGATTCCGTCTGAGCCGTTTACCAACAAGTTGGGAATGCGGGTCGGAAGAACGTCGGGTTCGATTTCGTTGCCGTCGTAGTTGGGGCGGAAGTCAACGGTGTCCTTGTCCAGGTCCTCTAACAATGCGGAAGCTACTCGCGTGAGACGCGCTTCGGTGTACCGGTCGGCTGCCGGAGGATCGCCATCCACCGAGCCGAAGTTGCCCTGACCATCCACCAACGGATAACGCATGGCGAAGGGCTGCGCCAGTCGCACCAACGCATCGTAGACCGCCAGGTTCCCGTGCGGATGGTACTTGCCCATGACCTCTCCGACGATTCGGGCGCACTTGCGGGTGGAGCGATTGGGCTGCAGGCCCATCTGCTGCATGGTGTAGAGAATGCGCCGGTGCACGGGCTTCAATCCGTCGCGCACGTCAGGCAGCGCTCGGCCGATGATCACTGACATCGAATAGTCGAGATACGACCGCCGCATCTCCTCTTCAATGTTGACCGGCTGAATGTTCGCAGCACCGGGGCCACCATCGCCGGGAGGAGGAGTCAAAGGTAATTGTGGGTTTTGGTCATCT
>JAOAPL010000104.1 GCA_025462925.1 Acidobacteriaceae bacterium | reverse complement strand
CCTCTGCGTCGCAGTTCCGGTCCGAGTGGTAACTATGCAGCCATTATAGGTTCCGGACGCAACGTGTACTACCGTTCCGCTCGTCCCCAAAACCAAAGCTGCATTAGCGTGGGCGATGGTAGCCCACTGGCTTGCCTGTGAACCCGGATTTCCGTCGCTTCCAGAGGTCGAGATCCAGTACTGATTCGCGGTCGACACTTGTTGGATCGTAACCGTCGCACTTGCAGAGGCACTCGAGTAGGCTACGCTTTGTGCCGTTACGTTAACTGGGTTCGCTGGCGCTCTTGATGGCGCAACATAAAGACCTGTCGTAGAGACAGTTCCGACAGTTAAATTTCCACCCTGAATACCGGCAACGAGCCAGTTCACAGCCGTGTTCGTGCTCCCCACAACGGCAGCCGTGAATTGTTTTGATTGGCTAGGTTGCAGAGTCGCGTTGGTTGGCGAGATTGAGACCGAAACCGGCGAAGCTGTGATCGTAACCGCAGCATTTGCCGAAGCTGTGGGGTCATAAGTGCTAGTGACGGTAACGGTTTCTATGCCACCCGATGGCACAGTGGAAGGTGCCGTATACAGTCCAGTAGTGGAAATTGTACCGACCGTGGAATTTCCCCCAGTGACGCCAGCAACCTTCCAGGTTGTGGCCGTATTGGTTGTACCAGTTACAGTTGCGGCAAATTGCTTGGACAGGCCTGATTGCAGGGAAGCGCTGGTCGGAGAAATGGAAACGCTGACTGCTGCCGGCGCAGCCGAAATGATGACGGTCGCGTTCGCCGATTTGCTGGCATCCGCAACGCTTTTAGCCGTAATCGTCACCGATGAGCCCGAAGGCACTGCCGCCGGAGCCGTGTACAGGCCGGTTGATGAGATTGTGCCTACAGTCGAGTTTCCACCTTGAGTACCGTTGACTAGCCAGGTCACGGCAGTGTTGGTACTTCCGCTGACCGAAGCGGAGAACTGACCGGATTTCCCGGTCTGCAGCGCTGCGCTGCTCGGGGAAACGGAAACTGAAATAGGAGTTGGAGTCGGAGTGGAAGTCGGTACTGTCAAAGTTAAGTTCGCCGACGCATAACTGCCGCCACTGCTCCAAGCGCGCACAATGACATTATGCGTGCCGCCGGACATTGAAATGCTCGGACTGATCCTTGGGGTTGCGCCGGTACTGTAGACACCGACGTTGTCGACGTAAACCCACCATCCGGTTATTTTGGGGCCGGGGTTGGCTTGCGCATTGATTGTCACTGGTGATGAAACTGTACTACCGGAAACAGGACTTGTGATTTGTACTGCGGTAGCGGACGAAAAAACAGAAAAGCCGCAAAGAAATATGAGTGCGAATAATAAGTTGAGCTTTTTCAAAATGACTCCTTGGGTTTGTTATTGGGCTGGTGCTGACCTTGACGAAGGCGCACGAATGCGTGAGCAAGGCAGAGTAGCGTCTTGCATTCCGGCGGAGTTTGGTCGCGCCGGGATGATTTAGGACGAAACAGAAATCCAAGCATGAATCGAGCGGCTTCTGTTTCGAGCCCACTGCACGATGTAGGCTGTCAGTACCTTACAGGCCGCGACGCACATTGCCCATGCGAGAAAAACCCTACTCGTCGCGGTTTATCGCACTAGAAAATTTCACTACTTGTTTCGCTTGGACTACGGAAATCGAAAGATTCGTGCCTAAGGCACAAGTCGCGAATGGAAGTTAGGTTGGAGACAACCGAACCGCGGTCTTGGTCGGGGATTCTGAGAAAAGTATGGCAACACTAAGTGCAGCAATGAACACGTCGCCCAGCAAGTCGGATCAGGCACTGAGTCTGTACCACTTGCTAAATCCGCAGGTTCTGGCGAATCCTTATCCGCTTTACCATCGGCTCCGGAATGAAGCTCCGGTGCACTGGGATCCCTTCCTTCACGCATGGGTGGTTACTCGCTACAACGACGTGGTCAAAGTTCTGCACGACTTTAGTGCCGACCGTACGCCCCCGCCGGAACAACTCACAGACATGGGGCTTTCGGCATTCAACCCGGTCGCGCAAGTGATGGTGAAGCAAATGCTCTTTTTGGATGCGCCTGCACACACCCGACTGCGTGCGCTGGCTTCAGCAGCTTTTTCGCCCGCCAGGGTCGAGCGTCTTCGATCGCACATTCAGGACATAGTCGACAAGCTGCTCGATTCCGTGTTGCCCGCCGGGCGCATGGATCTGATTGCCGAATTCGCGAATCCGCTTCCTGCAATTGTTACGGCCGAGATGCTCGGCGTCTCGACCTCCGACCACGAGCAGTTGAAGTCATGGTCGGCAGACTTCGCAGAGATGCTGGGCAACTTCCAGCACAATCCAGACCGCATCCCCCGCGTGGTCACCACGGTTGAAAAGATGACTGCGTATTTCCGTGAAGCGATTTGCCAACAGCGGAAGTACCCGCGAGGCGGCTTGATTCATGCGCTTTCGACCGCTGAAATAAACGGAGACCGGCTAACCGAGGAAGAGGTGGTCGCAAACACAATCGTGACGATGGTAGGAGGGCAGGAAACGACAACGAACCTCATAGGCAACGGAATCCTCACGCTCCTACGCAACCCTGAAGAACTTCAAAGACTTAGATCGGATGATTCTCTGACCCAATCGGCAGTGGAAGAATTACTGCGGTACGAAAGCCCAAGCCAACACACGGCTCGCATCGCCCCCAAGGATGTTGAGATGGGGGGGAAACAAATCAGCAAGCGCCAGGCCGTGATTGCAGTCATGGCAGCGGGGAACCGTGATCCTGAAAGATTCCCCGATCCGGATCGCCTGGATCTCACTCGGAAAGACAATCGACACCTTGCTTTTGGTTGGGCCGCACATTTCTGTTTCGGTGCCGCACTCGCGCGCATTGAAGGCCAAATTGCGTTTTCGACACTTTTACGTCGCTTGCCGAATCTCAGGTTGGATTCCGATCCCGACTCTCTGACTTGGAGATTCAATCTAGGCCTGCGTGGACTTAATTCATTGCCGGTTACTTTTTGATCCTTTTCTCAAAGAATCACCTTCAGATGCAATGATCGCAGCCCCACAGAAAGAACTGGTCTTGAATCATGAAGAGGTTCATATCTGGAGCCTTTCCTTGAGCGTTCCACCAATTTGTATTGACCGCTTGCAGCAGGTTTTGAGCGAGCACGAATGTCATCGGGTTTCACAATTCCGCTTCGAAAGAGATCGAAATCAGTTCATTACATGTCGTGGGTTGCTGCGGTACATTCTTTCACTCTATCTCTATCAGGATCCCGGTCAGTTGCAACTCAGCTCCAATGCATTCGGAAAGCCACACCTCAGAACCCATAACACAACTGAGCAACAGGATTTGCGCTTCAATTATTCCCACGCTGACCGGCTGGCGGTATTCGCATTTGCAAGACGCAGGGAAATCGGCGTTGATGTGGAACTCATCCGTCCAGACGTAGCTCGGGAATCAATCCCCGAGCACTTCTTTTGCAAAGCAGAAGTCGCGACTCTCCGCGCCTTGCAGCTAGAGATTCAAGGCGATGCATTCTTTGAGTGCTGGACGAGAAAAGAGGCATACATCAAAGCTCGCGGGGAAGGATTTCGGATCCCGTTGAACAGCTTTGACGTTTCTTCCGATCACCTAGTGGCCGACCAGGAAAATTCCCACTGGTCTCTACAGTCGTTCGTTCCTGCTCCCGGTTATGTCGCGGCTCTGGTCACAGAAGGCCAAGGTTGGCGCACCAGATTCATTCAATCACCTAGACGATTTTTCACTCAGCAAGAAGGTGTCCCATGTTGTATTTACTGAAAATGACAAGAAGCGCGGGCGTGACGTTTGCAATCCTCGCTGGATTCTTCGCACAAACGGACTTATCGACAGCGCAAGCGGACCCTAGCTCGGATTCCCGTGTGCAGCCCGTGGCGGAAGATGCGAAAAAGACGGAGCCCACTTTGATGGCGTCTCGCAAGACGCCGGAAGTCCTGATCGGTGCCGGCGACTTATTGGAGGTATCTGTATTCGGTGCACCGGATTTTAATAAGCAGATTCGCGTCAATTCTGCCGGTGATATTTCTCTGCCCCTGATCGGCGAGGTGAAAGTCGTAGGGCTTTCAACGGTAGCTGCCGAAAAGATTGTGGCGAACCGTCTAGCAGAGGGCGGTTTCTTTTCCGATCCACAAGTCTCGATCTTCGAAAAGGAGTACGCGACCCAGGGCATTTCGGTTCTTGGCGAAGTCTTAAAGCCCGGCATTTATCCATTGCTTGGTCGCCGCTCGGTTTTCGATGCCATCTCTGCTGCGGGTGGAACAACGCCTCGCGCTGGCAACACCATCTCCATTACTCACAGGGATGCCCCGAATGAGCCTGAAACAATTCCTCTCTCGTATGCTACTGGCGATTCGCACGCAGGGACCAACGCCCAGGTGGCGCCTGGAGATACCATCGTAGTCTCAAAGGCTGGAGTCGTTTATGTTGTAGGCGATGTGGGAAAGCCAGGCGGGTTTGTGATGGAAAATTCAGCGATGACGGTGTTGCAGGCCATTGCTATGGCGCAAGGCGCAAACCAGAATGCTGCACTGAATGGCGCGAAACTGATTCGCCGGGTTTCCGACCAACCGCAGGAAATTCCGATTCCGTTGAAAGAAATCCTTGCCGCCAAGGCGCCTGATCTTAGACTCCAACCGGATGACATCGTGTTTGTTCCCAACAGCGCAGGAAAAACTGCGATGCGAAAGAGTATGGAAGCGATTTTGCAAACTGCTACCGGCGTCGCGATTTATCGCCGTTAGGCGTTCTGGGGTCCCATGACGATGTGAACGTGAGTTCTCGAGTGGGGACATCTTTCTCTGTGTTACACTCGATACATATTCCGACGCTGAATTTGCAACCGAATCAGTGACTCGAAGATTCTTGCAGTAACATCCCCCTCAAGGGCGCGTAGCTCAACTGGCAGAGCAACTGACTCTTAATCAGTAGGTTGAAGGTTCGATTCCTTCCGCGCTCACCAAAAACAATCCCAGCCCCAAACCCTTCTGAATACTCGAAACATTCTTGTTGTCATCGTTCTGCTGACCACGGTACTGGCCACGGCAAACGCGCAGGCCGATCCCGCTACAGTCGGACAATGGTCTTCCGTGCAGACGTGGCCCTCTCGCGCCGTATCCGCGCACTTGCTGCCTACGGGCAAGGTGCTTTTCGTTTCATATTATGTGGAATCGAAGAGTCCGCAGATTTGGGATCCCGTGACCAATGCCGTCACTCCGGCGGCCACGAGTTCGTACGATCTGTTCTGTGCTGGACACTCATTCTTGCCCGACGGCAAATTGCTTTTCACTGGCGGTCATCATGGCGACTACATCGGATGGCCGAACGCCAGCATTTACGACCCATTCACGAACACGCTTTCATCCGCTCCGAACATGAATGCCGGACGCTGGTATCCCAACAACACGACTCTGGCAAATGGAGATGTTTTAGTCGTCAGCGGCGATATCGATTCCCAGACAAACGTCGACACCTTGCCGCAGGTTTGGCAATCCGCGAGCGGGACCTGGCGAGATCTCAGCACCGCATTGTTGGCACTGCCTCTCTATCCGCGAATGTTTCTCGCACCCAATGGCAAGGTCTTCGAAGCCGGACCCAATAGGCTCACGCGCTTTCTGGATACGAATGGAACCGGCACCTGGACAACTGTTGCGAACACGAAGTTCACGATCGCTCGCACTTACGGCTCTGCTGTCATGTATGACGTCGGGAAGGTGCTGATCGTCGGTGGTGGTGGTCCTCCAACCAATTCCGCCGAAACCATCGATCTCAACAATGCGGCGCCCGCCTGGAAGTACACAGGGAGCATGGCCTTCATTCGCCGGCAGCACAATGCCACAATTCTTCCCGACGGCAAAGTGCTGATCACCGGAGGCAGCGGCGGGTCCGGTTTCGACGATTCCACTCTCCCTGTATTCGCTGCTGAAATGTGGAATCCTGCAACCGGGGCTTTCACCACCATGGCTGCAAACTCGACCTATCGCGGATACCACTCCACCGCACTGCTATTGCCCGATGGTCGCGTGCTCTCGGCTGGCGGAAATGTCGGCGGACCCAATGCAGAAATATATTCGCCGCCATATCTCTTCAACGGGCCTCGACCCACGATTTCCTCTGCGCCGACCACCATAGGTTACGGACAGCAATTTGCCGTCAACACGCCTGATGCCGCGAATATCGCCCAAGTGAGTTTCATTCGGCTCGGCTCGGTCACGCACAGCTTTGACATGAACCAGCGCTTCATGCGCTTGACCTTCACGCCGACTGCAACTGGACTCAACGTGACCGCGCCCGCTGATCCCAACATCGCACCGCCGGGACATTACATGATGTTTCTGCTCTTCGCGAATGGCGTCCCCTCAACCGCCAGCATTATTCAGATCGCGACATCGCCACCGCCGGTCGGCAGCGTCGCTGGGAAGGTGACAAGCTCCGCAGGCTCACCTCTGGTCGGCGCAAAGGTTTCCTCCACTGCAGGCGGCACTGTCACCGACGCGACGGGCACCTACGCTCTACCTAATGTTCCAGCAGGCAGCGTTGCGATCACAGCTTCGCTTAGCGGTTATCAAAGTTCCACGCAAACCCTCTCCGTCGTCGCTAATACTTCAACTTCGGCAAACTTTACTTTAACGCCCGCCAGTGCACCACCACCGGCGACCAGCGGCACTGTGAGCGGACAAGTCACCAAGATCTCAAATGGACAAGCACTGGCTGGGGCCACTGTGCAGTACAGCGGTGGATCCACCTTGACCAATATCACCGGGAATTACACATTCGCCTCCGTTCCTGCGGGGACTTTCAATTTCACTGCTTCCGCGAACGGATCTCTCAGTCGCACTATTTCCTCCACGGTCACAGCTGGCGCGAATACAGCCACTAACTTTCAACTCACCACCGCGGGAAAGATTCGCGGCACTGTTACGTCCACTACGGGTGCGGCGGTTTCTGGGGTAACAGTCAAGCTCTCGGGTGGCGTGATCTCCACCACTGCCACACTCACTACGGATGCTTCCGGAAACTATCTCAGCAACTGGATTCCGGTAGGGAACTACACAGTCACGGTTTCCAAGACCGGGCACACCACCTTAAGCAAGACCGGAACGGTGACGTCCGGCGTCACTACTGTTGTTAGCTTCAGCAATTTCTAAAAAATGATTTCCGCCCGCAAAGTCGTCCTCAGCATTTTGCTCATGCTGTCATCTGCGGCATTTGCACAGCGCTATCGCATTTCCGATCTGGGCGCGTTGCGCGCGGGCAGCGCAGTTCCGGCGGCATTGAACAATAATGGACAAGTCGTCGGACGATCCGGCATGCCCCATGGCGAAATGACTCATGCATTTGTCTGGAGCGGCGGACGCATCCACGATCTCGACACTCTTCCTGGTGGCGACTACAGCGCCGCATTCGCCATCAACAATTTTGGGGATGTCGTGGGATATTCCAACGCCGCTCGTAACCTGCGCGCGTTTCTATGGACGAGCACCAGTGGACTGAGTGATCTCGGCACTCTGCCCGGCGATACGGGAAGTGAAGCGCGAGGCATCAACAATGCCGGACAGATTGTAGGAAGTTCCAGCGGCCATAATGGAAGTCGCGCATTCATCTGGAGCAGCAGCACTGGCATGCAGGCGATCGACGCGCTGCCCGGCGACAAAGAGAGTCAGGCATTCAGTGTGAATGATTCCGGTCAGGTCGTCGGAAGCTCCGTCGGCGGTCAAGGCACGCAGGCATTTTTGTGGACGCCAGCCGATGGCCTGCGGGCGCTCGGTGTTTTGCCCGGTCAAGCCAGCAGCGTTGCTCTGCTGATCAACAATTCTGGCCAAGTTGTTGGATCATCCAGCGGATCCGATAACACACTCGCATTCATCTGGACTGCCCCTGACGGGATGAAGAATCTCGGCACTCTTCCCGGAGGCGATTACAGCACCGCCACAGGTCTGAACAATTCCGGTCTCGTAGTAGGCGCTTCCGGCAGCGCGCTGGGCCTTCACGCTTTTATCTGGAACGCGCTCGACGGAATGCAAGATCTGAACTCGCTGATCACATCATCAAATGTAGTGCTCAGCGGCGCAGTTTCCATCAACGACAAAGGACAGATCGTCGCCTTTGGCAGTCCCGGTGCAGAAGGCGCGCATACACACGTGATCGAACTCGATCATGAAAGCCACGCGGGCCCCCTACATACCTATCTACTAACACCCTTGCAGTAGGGCCAGCAGGAAGACCGTGCATTATCTTGTGCAAAAGGAATTGCCCACAATCGATCCAATGCCTCTAGTCTCAAGCGCCAATCCGTTCAATGATCCAGATTGGCTTTTTGAGATCAAGTACGACGGCATTCGAGCTCTGGCGTATGTGATTGGTGAAGACTGCCAACTCGTCTCGGCAGACCACTCCAGGCTGAAGGGCTTTGACTCCGTTTGCTCTGCTATTGTTTCCGGACTGAATGCGCGTGATAGCGTGCTGGACGGTGAGATAGTCAGCATGGACGAAAATGGCGTGATCAATTTTACTGACCTGCTCGAACGCAAGGGGCGGCTCTGCTATTTTGCCTTTGACCTGCTCCTGCTGAATGGCCGTGACCAGCGCGATTTGCCATTGATCGAACGTAAGCGGCGGCTGAAGGAAGTGATCCCCTCCGGCTTCGGCTCTTTGCTCTACGCTGACTACGTCGCCGGCAACGGAGTTGCGCTCTACGATATGGCCGTGAAGAATGATCTGGAGGGCATCGTCGCGAAGCCCAGGGACTCCCGATACGCTCCCGGAACCGTGTGGTACAAGATCAGCGCCCCGCATTACAGCCAGGCCAGGAACCATAACGGGAGCCAGCGGGCAGCAGAGCGCTTTCATACGAATTGAAAAGACGCTCTAACGCGGCGAGCTTTGCTCTCCCGTTTTTGGCGGAGCCTGCTGGTCAAGCATTGCTTTCATGCGGTCCACTCGGCGTTGCATGCTGTCTATCCATGACTGCCATATGTCGGCATTCGTTGTCATCGCAGACTTCGCAGCCTGATCGTTGATCTTGGTTGCATCCGCGCGCATTTTGTTCACCTTGCTGCGCATCTCGTCCAGTTCGGCTTTCACCTGCTGCATTTCAGCTTCCTGCTGCTTGCGCATCTCGTTCATGCGTTCTTGCATGCTCGAGGGCGGCGTCGCGCTGGGCTGCCCCTGCGGTTGCTGCATTCCGGGGCTAGGTTGCTGAGCTGTCTGGGCGTTCCCATGCTGCGCAGCATTCAGAGTTGCGGCTGTTGTGAGCAGTAACATCAACCCAAAGGCAAATTGAATTAGTAATTTCATCGGCTCTCCCCAACTGGATTCTGTAAATAGGATGCCGCTTGCGCGGAGCGCTTTGTCACACCCGCAACTCACGTCTCGATTTCGAGAGAACACGATCTGAGAGTACGCCGCCAGAACTCCCGATTGCGCCCGCATCAGAAATAGACATAGGAGGTGTAAGTAGCCCCTAAAGGACTTCGCCTGAAGTCAGTCCGTGCTGCTGAAGGCTGGCGAAGCAACAGTGCCTTATGTTTCTTGATTTTTACGGTTTACGCGAACAGCCTTTTGGAGTCACCCCAAATCCGCGCTTCCTCTATCCATCTCCCAGCCATCGCGAGGTCCTGGCATCGCTGTTGTATGGCATCCAGTCTGATCTTGGTTTTTCCGCATTGATCGCAGAGCCGGGGATGGGAAAGACAACTCTGCTTTTTGATTTGCTCGAGCGTTATCGCAATTCCGCGAACACGGTCTTCCTCTTCCACACACAATGCAACTCACAAGATCTGTTGCGTTATTGTTTAGCGGAATTGGAAGTTGAGACTGTTGGCGACGATTCGTTCGCCATGCATGAGAAGTTCAAGCAAATGCTCTTGCAAAGTGCGCGCGACGGCAAAAAAGTCTTGGTGGTGCTGGACGAAGCGCACAACTTCGATGATTCGGTGCTGGAAACCATTCGTCTGCTCTCCAATTTTGAAACCAGTGATTCCAAGCTGTTGCACATCATTCTCGCTGGTCAGACGCACCTTGCTGAAAAACTGATGCGTCCGGCGATGAAGCAGCTCTTCCAACGTATTTCGATAGTGAACCGGCTGAAACCATTTACCTTCGAAGAGACTTGCGCCTACATCAATCACCGGCTGGACGTAGCCGGATACAACCGGGGGCCGCTATTCACTCCGAATGCGCTCTTGAGGATTTCCCGGTACAGCCAGGGCGTGCCCCGGACGATCAACCATCTTTGCTTTGCCAGCATGTCGATTGCATGTGCCCTCCACCAGCGCAGCATCGATGAAAATATCGTCGAAGAAGTCAGGGAAGACCTCAACCTGAAGTCGTTGCTGTCTTCGGATGTTGATGAAGAAATGTCACTCAGGACCGCGCGGCCACCCGTCGTCTCGGCCGCGACATCGCCCACATCGCGATTCGCTGAACGAAATTCCGCATATGTTGACAGGCAGCCTGCGTCAACGGCACCGGAGCCCGCTTTAGCGCAACCTGCAGAAGTCGCTGTCGAACGCCAACCCGCTCCCTCGGCGCCGACCGAATCGCCTATCGAATCCGACCCCACTCTCGATAGGGTGCGCAATGCAATTGCCCCGCAACGTCCTCCGGGGAAAGCAGCCCTGCGCGCAGCCCAGAAAAAACAGGGCTGGGCGAATTCATCGGCAATGCGCTTTGTCGTGACCAGCGTTCTCGCCTTAATTATTGTCTCGATGCTCGGTCTGTTGCTCTACAGTCATGTCCCTGAATTGGAAAAAATATTCGCCAAGGTTCCTGAGACAAATGTCGTCGACGCTCCGGCTAATACAGCAGCACCGACGAAGCCAGATCAGAATCCCGCCCCTCCAGAACCGCCGAAGCCGGCAAAGCGGAAGTCGCGTGCAAATCCGTCGGCAGTCATCTCACGGGCTGGCGTAAATAATACGGGGATCAAGCTGCCCACCATCGGCGCTGCCAGTTCGCCGGATATCTTGCCTGCCATAACTCTTGCTCAACCGGCCGCAAAACAAAAATCACAACCGCCGGTTCAACCCGAAGACCAGCAAATCACAGCCGAGCCGCCACCGGTGAACACAGCCAATGCTGGAAAGGATTCGACGCCTCTTGCTGATGTCATGGGAAACGTTCTGAGCTACACGCCCAACGCCACCGCCGCGCTTGATGCTCCACCGGCGAAGGTTGCAGAAATCGTGCCTGGAAAACTGACGCGGCGCGTCCCGCCCGTTTACCCCGACGACGCCAAGAGGTTGGGAATTGAAGGAATGGTCTATCTAAACGCGCTGATTGGGAAAGACGGCAGCGTGAAACAGGTGCGCGCTACGGAAGGAGAAACCCGTCTAGCCAGCGCAGCTGAGGCCGCCGTGCGCAAATGGAAATACACACCTTATATGTTGAACGGCGACCCCGTGGAAGTCCAGACTGAGATCACGGTCAACTTCAAACTCAGTTCCAAGTGAGAATCATTCTTTCGGCTCCAGCTTCAGCGACGCCGAATTCATGCAATACCGCAGCCCAGTCGGCTTCGGTCCATCTTCGAAAACGTGGCCCAGATGCGACTCGCATCGGCTACACACCACTTCCGTCCGCGACATCCCATAGCTGCGGTCGGTGATCGTCTCCACGTTCTCGTCCTCGACAGGCTTCCAGAAACTCGGCCATCCACTGCCTGAATCGTATTTCGCATCCGAGCTGAACAGCTCCTGCCCGCAGGCCACGCACTTATAAGTGCCCGGAGTCTTGGTTTCGTAGTACTCGCCGCTGAAGGCACTCTCCGTGCCTTTCTCGCGCGCCACATGGTACTGCTCCGGCGTCAGCTCCGCCTTCCACTCCGCTTCACTCTTCTTCAATTTCTCTGTCATGGGTATTCGTCTCCCTGTGCGTTAGATAGCCGCAGGCACGAAAAGTTTCGCCGCGATTTGGAACATCGGGAAATGCGTGGGCGAAACCTACTCTTTGATCTTCTTCTTGATATCGATGTTCAGCCGCTTGATTTTTTGATTCAGCGTAGAGAGTGGTACGTGAAAGCGATCGGCCGCCTCGGTCTGATTCCAACTGCACTTCTCGAGCATGTCGATGATGATCCGTCGCTCGCATTCTTCCATGATGTCAAACAGGGAAGCGTCGGGACGTCCTTCAAGGATGCTGGTGATCGGTGCGCGGCCTACGATGTGGTCGGAAATCAAGTCGATACCGATCGTTGATCCCGATGACAGCACCACCGCGCGTTCCATAACATTCTCCAGCTCGCGAACATTGCCCGGCCACATGTAATCCATCAAGGGACGCATGGCTTCTGTGCTTATTCCCAGCGGAGGTCGGCCGTTCTCGGTGCAGAACCGTTGCAGGAAATGCATGGCCAGAAGCGGAATGTCTTCGGAGCGGTCGCGCAACGGCGGAAGATCGACCGTGATCACGTTCAGCCGATAGAACAGGTCTTCGCGGAACCGTCCTTCCTTCACCATCAGCTTCAAATCTTCGTTGGTGGCGGCGATGATGCGCACGTCCACTTGAATCTCCTGAATGCCGCCCAGGTGCATGAATTTCTTGTCCTGCAGAACGCGCAAGATCTTCGCCTGCGTATCCAGCCCCATTGACCCGATCTCATCCAGGAAGATCGTTCCCCGGTCGGCAACTTCAAACAGGCCTTTCTTCGACGATATCGCCGAAGTGAACGCCCCTTTGACGTGTCCGAATAAAGTAGATTCCAGCAGGTCAGCCGGCATCGATCCGGTATTCACAGGAACAAAAGGACGGTCTTTTCGCGGCGAGTTCGCGTGGATGGCCTTCGCGATCAGTTCCTTGCCGGTCCCGCTCTCGCCTTGGATCAATATCGTGGAGCGGCTCGGCGCCACTTGCGCGACCAGGTCGAAGATCCGCAGCATCTTCTCGCTCTTGCCCACGATGTTCTCAAAGTTGTAGCGCTGCTTCAGCGCCCGCTTGAGCTGCTGGTTTTCTTCCTCGGCCCGACGTCTCGCCACCGCCGAACTTACATCCGCCAGCAGCTTTTCATTGTCCCAGGGTTTGGGAATGAAATTGCTCGCGCCGCTTTGCATGGCGCGAATGGCATAGTCCACCGTTCCATGCGCGGTGATCATGATGACGGGCAGCCCCGGGTCGCGCTCGTGGATATCTTCTAAAACGTCCAGCCCGTTCCGGTCGGGAAGGGAAATGTCGAGCAGGACGAGGTCATATGTGTTTGCCGCAAGGAAAGCCAGTCCCTGTTCCGCATTCTCAGCCAGTTCGACCCGGTAATTTTCCAGCTCCAATAAAGTTTGCAGCGACTCGCGTATCGCATTCTCATCGTCGATGATGAGGATCGACGGCGGCGTGATGGCCTCAACAGCCTTCGCGGTCTTGCGTGGATATACCGCAACTTCAGACATTCAGACGAAACCTCAAATACATCTCGATATTAGACCTGGACGGTTCTTCCCGTCTTCGCTCTCATCCTGCTCATCGGGAACTCGACATTGAAGGTGGTGCCTTTTTCCGGCTGGCTCTCTACAAAAATCTTCCCCGCGTGCTCCTGAATGATCCCGTACGTCACCGATAGCCCCAGCCCCGTACCGCGCCTCTGGCCGTCGGTCACTGCATTCTTGGTAGTGAAGAACGGATCGTAAATTTTGGCAATGTGCTCTTGCGCGATCCCGGACCCTGTATCCGACACGCGCACTGTCACCGCCTGCCCGTTGCTGGTGGAGACACGCAACGTGCCGCCGTTCGGCATTGCGTCCTTCGCATTCAGGAACAGGTTCAAGAAAACTTGCTGCAATTTTCCGGCATTGCCCACGATCGGCGGCAATTCGGGATATAAGTCATCCTGCAATTTGATTTTTGCCGAGCGGAATTGATGCTCCAGCAAGGTGAGCGTGTCGCTGATGACTTTGTTCACGTCGACCTCGCTGAATTCCGTCCCGCTGGTGCGCGAGAAATTCAGCAGGTTGTTCACGATCTCTGACGCCCTGAACGTCTGGCGCGTGATTTTTTCCAGCAGCCCGGAAAGTTTTTCATCGCCCTGCAGCTGCTTGGACAACAACTGCGCGTAGGACGAGATCACCGCTAGCGGAGTGTTGACTTCATGCGCGACGCCAGCTGCCAGCACGCCGATTGATGACATCTTCTCCGCTTGCGACAGCTGCAACTCCAGCGCCATTCGCTCCGTGATGTCGTCCACAATGATCAACCGCCCAACCACTTGGAAATTTCTCGTCACTAACGGCGCGATGGCGACGTTCGCAATTCGCGTCTCTCCCGTCGGCGTGGACAGCCGGAATTTATAGAGGTTGTGAATACCCGGATTCTGCCGCACGCGATAGAACGTCTCCACAAAATCGCCGGGCAGTATCTCGCTGAGCAATTTGCCTTTGGCTTGCGCGCGCGGAGTCGCATACATCACTTCCATCTGCGAGTTCCACGATTCGATCCTGTCTTCCAGGTCCACCGCGAGCACGCCCACGCTGATCGACTCCACAATATTTTCGTTGAAGTCTTTCAGCCGCTCGTACTCCGCCGCCTTCTGCTCCAACGACGCATACAGCAAAGCATTCTGTATCGATATCCCCAGATATCCAGCCAGCGTTTCCACTAGTTCCACGTCTTCGCTGGAGAGGAAGTCGCCGTGCATCGTCTTACCCAATCCCAGCACAGCGATCGTGCGGTTCTGCACTTTGCAGGGGATGTAGTAATTCAGGTCGAGTTGCGCGATAGTCATCTGCGCACTCGGCGTCTCACGCACCGCTTGCCGCGTGTTGTCAAAGAAGAGATGTCCCACTTCATCTTCCGGACGCGGCACGCTCAGGAAACTCAGGTCCAATTCGCCTTTGTAATTAATCCCGAACGCCTTGGCCATGAAGAACTCGCCCTGCTTCTCTCCATTCGATAGGATCAGCGCGATGCGGTCCACCAGCAACGTACGCGACAAGCGATCTACCGTCGCATTCAGCGTGGTGCTTAGATCGGTCTCTGAACTCAGCTCGCGACCGAAATCCAGCAGCGTTCTCCGGTAGTCATATCGCTTGCGGTCAAAGAATTTGTCCAGCCGGTCTTGGATAGCGTGCTTGATCGGCTCAAACAAAAGCGCAGTGATGACGATCGCCCCGATCAGCCCCCAATTACCGACCGACTGCAACTTTGTCTGCACGAATTGCGCGAACAACGCGGCAATCCCAAAGTACATCCCCACGATGCTCGCGG
>JAOAPL010000093.1 GCA_025462925.1 Acidobacteriaceae bacterium | reverse complement strand
AGCGCTCCGACTCTTGTAGCTCTAGGAGCAGGACATCGCTAATCATTTCGGAAGGCGGCTCAGCCCATAGCTGATATTCTTAAGTGCCAATCGCCTCGCCATTCGAGGTGTATACGATGCGGTCGTCGCGATACAGATGAGACGTGGTGATCGGCCCGGGGAGCAGTGTGACCGGGAAGGGGGCCGGATCGGCGCCGGGAGTTTTGTCGTTGGGAAGCGTTAGCTGATAGAACTTGCTTGGCCGAGTGGCGCCGCAGCCATTTAGGATTCCGAGACAGAGCATGAGCGCCGGAAAAATAAACTTGCGTTTCATTGTTGTTCTCCTGTCTTGTGTTCTCGCGGATTGGACGCACGGATTAGCGTGTAGGGACGTGTCTTGATCGTTGCGGTGAATTCTTTCAGGTTCTCGGTAACGTGCCGCATGTTGTCTAGCAATTCGTCGATGTTTTCTGAATTGACGTCGAGGGTTTGGTCAAGCCGGGCGGTGACGTCGGTCATATTTGTAAGCGTGCGGCGCAGCTCGACAACGGCTTGGCGGACATCCGCGCGATTCTCGCCCACCATGGCATCGACATGGTTCAACGTCTGGTTTGCTTGCTCGGAAGTCTTTCGAAACTCTTCGAGAAGGGGTTGCAGTTTCTCACTGACGGCGTTCACGTTGTGAAGCGTGGTCTTGATTTGAGGACGGTTTTCTTCGAGCATTCCGCGCGCATTGGCGATCGTTGCGGCAAGATTCGCGCGGTTCTGCGGACCGAGCAAATCGTTCACGCGCGCGATGGTTTCTTTCACTTCGGACGCCCGATCGTTCAAGTTGCGAAGCAGTTCCTGAGCCTGGGGATTCAGGTCATTGAGCTGCGCGGTCAGAGCGTTGAAGTCGACATACTTTAGCGAGGGGAGTGCGGCGCCGCTTGCTGCTCTCGGTGCTTGCGCGCTGCCCGGGTAAATCTCAAGGTGATTGTCCCCCAGCGGGCTCATGCTCATGATTTTTACGTTGCTATCGATTTTAACGGGAAGATCGGATTGTACGCTGAAGACGATGTCCAGCCGGGCTGGATTCTGCGGATCGAGCTGGATGCTGTCCACGCGGCCGACTTTCGGCCCTCCCGCGTAGCGCACGGTCGCGCCGGGCTCAAGCCCTCCCGCGAAGGGAAAATACGCATGGAACTTTGTCGTGGATCGTCCATAGGCGCCGCTCATGACGAATACGGTGCCAAAGAGCACCGCCACGGCGATGAGCACGAACAAACCAACGAACGCCTGCTCACGTTTAGATTGCATCACTATCCTCTCTTCCCTGCTGCGCTATGTGTATCGGGACGCTCTGCTGTCAGCATCTGCAGGTAATCCAATTCCCCGGAAACTTCGGGTTCGGCAATGCGATCAAGGAATTGCCGGACTCTAGGTTGCGTACTGGAGCGCATCTCTTCGGTCGTGCCGAGCGCCACGATGTTGCCTTTGTCGATCAAGAGCATGCGGTCGGCGATTGAAAATGCGCTGGCCAGCTCGTGCGTGACCACGACGATGGTCATGCGGAACGCGCGCTTGAGTTCCAGAATCAACTGATCGATCCCTGCCGCGATGATTGGATCCAGTCCAGCCGACGGCTCGTCGAAAAACAGGATCTCCGGGTCCATTGCCAGCGCGCGGGCGACGGCGGCGCGTTTCTTCATGCCGCCGCTGAGCTGTGCCGGCGTGTAATATTCGAATCCTTCGAGCCCGACCTGCTGCAGTTTGAGCCGAAGGATGATTTCAATCGTGGAGTCTTCCAGCTTGGTATGTTCTCGAAGGGGCAAAGCTACGTTTTCGCCCACGGTCATCGAGCCGAACAGGGCACCGCCCTGGAAGGACATGCCGATCTTCGTGCGAATCTCGTCCATTTCTGCTGCGGAGGTTTTCGCGAGATCCCGGCCTTTGATCCATATCTCTCCGGCGCTGGGTTTTTCGAGCCCCACCAGAGTGCGAAGAAGTGTGCTTTTCCCAGACCCCGAACCGCCAAGGATTACCAGGGTTTCGCCGCGCACGACGTCGAAGTTGATGCCATGCAGAATCTCACGTTCTCCGTAACTGACTCGCAGGTTGCGGAACGAAATCACGGGTTCAGTATGGGAAGCCGAGAGTATTTGTTCTGCCGTCATCAGTTACCTGCGAAAAAGAACAACGCCGTAAAAAGCAAGTCCACCACGACGACCAGAAAGATGGACTTAACCACAGCTTGCGTGGTGGACCGGCCGACCTGCTCCGCGCCTGCTCCGGTCGACAGCCCCTCAAGACACCCGACGGCGGTGATGGTGATGCCAAACATCACGCTCTTCACCAGTCCGGTGGTGATATCCCGCAGGAGCAAGGAGTCGATCGAAGCCTGGATGTAACGCACAAATGTGAAGTCTGCTTGAGCGACGCCGAAGAGTGATCCCCCAAGGATGCCCATAACGTTGGCCCAGATGGTCAGACAGGGCAACATGACCATCATGGCCAGGAACTTTGGGGCGACGAGAAAACGGATCGGACTGATCGCCATTGTTTCCAGTGCGTCGATTTCCTCGCTCACCTTCATAGTTCCAATCTCGGCTGCGAAGGCAGAACCAGAACGTCCGATTACAACGATGGCGGTGATTAACGGGCCGAGTTCGCGGGACATCGAAACGGCGACCGCCGTCGCAACGGCGCTGATCGCGCCAAAGCGGCGAAGTTCGTAGGCCGCCTGAAGCGCCAGGATCAAGCCAATGAAGAAGGTAATCAGGGAAAGTATCGGCAAAGCGCGGACGCCCGTGTTCATGGCTTGCGATACTGCGCGCTGGAGGCGCAAAGGCTTTCCCTTAAACGGGGCCACCAAAGTGTAATAGGCCGCGCGGGCTCCAAGAGATGCAAGGGAGCCGAGATAACTCAGGGCGTCGAGGGTGCTGCTGCCGAGCTGAGAGACGAATTCCATATCAGGAAGCCATTGCCTGATCTTCGTTGTCGTAGACTTCAAAGACCTTGATGAGGCGCGAGAGTTGCAGAACCTCCCGGGTGGATGCGGTGAGCCCGACCAAAATAAAACGGGAGCCGAGATCGCGCGACGCCTTCAATCCTTCGACCAGGGAAGCCACACCGGAACTATCCATGTAACGGACCTGGCTGAGATTCACTATCACGTGTGGCGTGCGACTTTCGCGGATCTCACGTAAAACCGAATCGCGCACTACCGGGGAGTTCGCGAAATCGATGTCGCCCGAGAGATCGAAAATTGTGGTTTTGTCATGGCGCCGGGCAGAAATTTGCACTGTGTCATCCCCTTCAGAGAACACTGCTTCCGTGGGCCAGATACTTAACGAGGCACAACCGATTCGTTGAACCCTTGCGGGTGAACTCAACGGCGTCCATGGCCTGTTGAATGAAGTGCAATCCCAATCCGCCGGGGCGTATTTCTTCGAGAGGCCGCCCTTGAAACTTGCTCGGGTCAACCGCGGGACCGCGGTCACAAAGCAGGATTTCGAGCCCTTGCTGAACTTGCCCATCATGTCGATGCTGCGTTCTTCGAAAGTACATGGCGATGGGTTGGTCAAGGCGATTGCTGTAAGAATGGCGGACGATATTAGTCAGAGCTTCATCGACGGCGCGAGTGATCGACCTGCACTGCTCCACCGGGAATCCAAGAACTTCGGCCAGATGTTCAACCGTTGCCCGCGCCACCGATAGCCACTTGGGATTGCTGTATAGGGCCAGCATTAACAACAGACCTCCTCGGTACCCGGGCTTGCGCTCCTGGTCATTTCTCGCGACTGGGCGTGGAAAAGTTTTCATTTGCGACATGCGCGGCCTTCTTGGCGAAGTCGTAGGTTGCCTTAAGGTTGCCGCCAAAGAACCAGACCTTGCCGTTAACATCCTGCTCGAGAAGGGACGTTCCGTCTGGGCTCGTGAACTGGCAATGGACCGCGATGGATGTGGCGCCGGAAACGGTTGTTACCTGCCGAGCCCTCTCGCTGCCCGCCTTGAAGCCCCGAACCGTGCTATGAAGGACGACGAGGTTGCCGACACTCGCGGCGTTGCGGTCGCCGTCACGATACACATTCGAGAATCCGTTCTTCTCGAGTTGGCGAATCAGGTTTTCGTAAAGGGCAACCTGGAATTCAGCGGGCAGCTTGATTTCGTCCGATCGAATCATCTTCACTTGAAGAGCCGCCGCCTTGATCTTGGCGGGCTTGCTTTTCTGGGCCGGCAGAGGAGAGGCAGCGAAAATCAGTGTGAACAGAGACAGCCGGAACCCCGCGCTGATGATGCGGTTCATTGTTTTTGCTCCTTCTTGGGTGTGGAACTAGATGCGGCGGGAGCTGCCGCCGGCTCTTTATCAGAAGTTGTGTGGGCGCCTTGGGCCACAAGCTCTTTTTTAATCACTTCGGATGTTCCGACCGGCATCGTGAAGATTGCGCCGTGCAGGCCCCCGTCTGCATCGCGATACTGAACGGTGAGGGTATCGATTTTTGTTCGGAACAAACTTAGGACTCGACCGCCGCCATAGGGCGCAGCCATGCTCATCAAGCCAATCGTCCCACCTACGGCTCTTTGGGAGTCCGCGGCGGTGGCGACGTCTTGAATGGAGGCGGCGTTCACATCCGAGCTTGTTTTGCGATGGACAAAATGCAAGTTTCCGTTCTCGACACTTAGGGTTCCCTTTGCATTGTCTTTGACGTCTACGAGACCCGTAAGCTGAACTACCTTGATTGGGCCTGAAGCCCGTTGCGCGTTCGCAACAGGTATTACCAGCCCGACAAAAAGCGAAGCAACTCCAACTAGTACCGTGGTGGTTCTCGATGTCATGCATCTCTCCTTGATCATCAAATCCAATCCGTGTCAGCGAACGTGCACCAACATGAGGGAAACATCATCGGTTGGGGAGCCCTCGCGCCAGGCAGCCACTCCATCGAGAATGCCCTGTTTCATTTCGTGAGGAGGCAGGGACGATGTTTGGCGTACGATTTCCTGGACACCTTCGATACCGAGCATTTCTCCCCTAGAATTGAAAACTTCGGTAATCCCATCTGTGTACAGAACGATCCGGTCGTCCGACTCGAGTTGTACCTCCTGGTTGGTGGTGGCATCCACGGCCTCAGGGAAAGCGCCGAGAATCATGCTGCGAGACTCGAGCAACAAGGGGCCCTGGCCTTGACGCGCGAGCATAGCCGGAGGATGGCCGGCCCCTGCAAAGACCATGCTGCGTCGTTGAGGATCGATCCGTGCGGCGGCCAATGTGACAAACATCCCGGAGCCGGCGATGTCTTCAATAAGGAAGCGGTTCAACTTTCTGAACATCTCGAGGAACGGCATACCACTGCGCAGGTGCGCAGTCGTTTCGGAGTAGATGCGGTTCGCTACCAGCGCGGAACCGATGCCGTGGCCGGAAACATCACAGACGAGCAAACTGAGGTGGTCTTGGTCCAGAGAATTCACCAGGGCGAAGTCGCCGCCGATGGAATGCACGGGATGATAGAAGGCGTCGACGCTCATAGTGCCCCAGACCAGGGATCTGGGTGCGAGACTGTTCTGGACTCGGGCGGCGAGCCGCAGATCTTCCTCGATTTCCATCTGGCGATTCTGGAGCTTCGCGTTGGCGGAGCGGAGTTCCTCTGTGACTCGCACCTGCTCCGAAATATCCGTGAACGTCACGATTCCAAACTTCCTTCCGGAGTGTAGGAGTGTCCGTGAGCTGATGATGACGGGCAGACGGCCACCGTCCTTTCGAGGAAGAACAAAAGCATATCGGTTGTGTCCGTGTTGAAACCCGGCATTAATCTGCCGTGCGACAAAATCCCACTCCTGCGGAGAATAGAATTGAGAAGCGTAAGATCCGCTCAAGTCCTGCCTGGAAATGCCGGTCATTTCAATGAAACGGGAGTTCACATAGAGAATCTGTTGGTGCTCGTTGGTTATAACAACGCCCTCATTGAGCACTTCGAGGACGGCCTCCATGCCGATGAGCCATTCGGGCTTGTCCATTGCCGGAGATAGCAGGGGCGCGGTCATAAATACGAGGCTTCCAAGAGCGATGTATCCGACTGTCTTGCACCAAGGGGCTGAATAACATTTTTCTTTGGCAAGAATGCAGAAGGGGTTGTCTTACGAATGGGAATCTCAAGAGCCCGCTGCACCTGATTCAAGAGCTGTCGTCTTGCGCGAAACAGCCGCGCCTTGAAGGTCTCAGCTGAAACACCTAGCATGGCGCAAGCTTCTGGGCCGGACAACTCGTCGAAGTAAGTCATCGTAAACGCCTGTCGAAGCACGGGTTTCATTTTTCCTAGGATCCCGTCGATGAATTGAAGAGTCTCCCGTTCTGCGTGAACGATTTCCGGATCAGGTCCCGAGGCCGGAATATTTTCCGTCCAGTTGACTTCATACGGGTCGCTGTTCTCGGGGAGCGGCTGGATCGTGAATGGTTTACGTTTGCGTTGGATCATCAAAGCAGCGTTCAAGACGATGCGCGTGAACCAAGTCCTGAGGGCGGATCGGCCCTCGAAACTCCGCAAGTGGAGATACCCGGAAAGAAAGGCATTTTGGACTGCGTCTTCGGCGTCTTCTCTATTTCGCAGGATGGCGTGGGCCATGGCTACGAATTTCGGGCGGTAAGCCACAAACATCTCCTGGAAGGCTTCCATCCCCATGACTTCCGGTCCGGCCTCGACAAGGTTGTGCGACTCGTGACTTGCTGGCGTGCAAGATGTCGACACCGGGTTCCTTTTTCGACCTCTGAAAACAGGCAAGGGCTTGCTGACCGATGCTGCGCGGGTGCGCCCACTGAAACTCCCGGATGCGGATGCGTACGCCATAGCGATCTCTCTTTTCCTCCTTGCGCCATGAAGCAACTGTGTATCCAACGCGGGACCTTCGCCGGAGAATCAGCCATCCGTATTGTTTTCAACAAAAAGGAGACACGCAGGCCGCTCGGCCAGATGAAGGAATTCCTATCGCAGGCTATTCATGCCAGACATTTGACGATAACGTCGAGGTCGTGACTAACTTGCAAGCCCGGTAACCGTGTCTGCGTTGCATCTTCCTCATGCCCAGCTGCGACCGCTTGCGATTGCCGATTTGGCAGGAGCGTGCAATACAGTTTGCCGGAGAACGCTGAGCTCGACGCCGCCGGAATACTACGTCGTAGCGCCGATTCGCGCGAAATCGTACATAGGCCAGGCATCCTGCTCGTACTGGCGTCCACCGATCAGTTGTTTGCCACCCACCATTCGGGCCTTCGGCTTTCTCGAAACGAAAGCACCGGCCCTAATTGGAGTCTTGGCTTCAAGACTGCGGACCATATCACCCGCGGTGGAGGGCCCTCTTCATGAGACGACGACTTCAGATTGTTAGAGAACCCCAGACCCGTACACGCTCATTCGCAAGTATTGAGAATGCGATTGCGGCCGTACGCGCGGGGCAAATGGTGATTGTTGTCGACGATGAAGGTCGCGAAAACGAAGGTGACCTCACTGTCGCCGCTGAAAAGGTCACACCGCAAGTCATTAACTTCATGGCGCAGTATGGCCGCGGACTGATTTGCTTGGCGATGACACCCGAGCATCTCGATACGCTCGAAATTCCACTCATGGTTCCTCACAACAGTTCGCGATTTGAAACCGCTTTTTGTGTGAGCATCGAGGCGCGGGATGGAACCACCACCGGAATTTCGGCTGCCGATCGCGCCGCGACCGTACTCGCCGCAATTAATCCGGCGACAAGGCCTTTGGATCTGACTCGTCCTGGTCACATCTTTCCG
>JAOAPL010000076.1 GCA_025462925.1 Acidobacteriaceae bacterium | reverse complement strand
GCTACCAAGAGAACACCATCGGACAGTCGGGCCCAAACACTTGTATCCGCGAGAGGCAGCACCGGAGGAGAATCAATTAGGATCCAATCGAAACAGACTGCCAGTTGCTTCAACAGCCCGGAAAGCCGGCCGGACTGCATTAATTCGAGCGGGTTTGCCGGAGGTTTTCCTGAAGGTAAGAACCAGAATCCCGGACCTTCGAGATAGTGAATGTTGGTGATCTTTGAAGTATCACTCTCTAGCCATTCACTGAGACCTCGAAGTCCCTGAAGGCCGAGTCGCGCGGCCAAGACCGGCCGTCTGAGGTCGCCGTCAAGCAGAAGAACCTTTTGCTGCTTCTTCCGTGCCAGGGTCACGGCTAGATTTCCTGAAACCATGCTCTTGCCTTCCTCAGGAATGGTACTGGTGATCAGCACTGTCTTGAGCTCGCGCGCCTGTTGCAGTTGCCTCAGGCGCACTCCGAGAAACCGAAATTTCTCGGCCCCCAGGCTCTCCTCTTGGGTAATACATATGAAGCTGCTCTCGGGCGAGGCTGGTACTGAGGGAAACTGACTCAAATCGCTAGCATTCAGAATGTTTTTTTTCTGAGCCGGTTCCTGAACCAGCTCAGCGACTGATAGCTCTGGCAAAGGAAATTCGAAGCCAGCCTCACCTAATTCTGATCTCTGCAATGCCTCAAATAATTGGCTCATGTTTGCGCACCCCAGATGTGACGATCAGGGGTGCCTCCTGTTCTCGTGGGCGTGTGCCTCGAAGTTGGTCATGAAATTGAAGCAGTGTAGTGACAGCGTGCACCAGCTCATTGTTTTCGTTGTTCCTAATCTTTTCGGCTTTTGACGTAGGCACAACGTTGAGGCGAAGGTCGCTGGCCACTTCCTGAATGATCTCGGGCGGTATGCTTCCCAATTGCCTTGCAAACGCGGTAATTAATGCATTCTCACAGATTGTGTTAATAAGCCGGGGAATGCCCTGGGAATAGCGTTGAACTTCTGCAACCGTCTGCTGCGGAAAGATTTCACCTATGAGGTAGCTTGCTCCCGCTAGTTGCAGCCGGCGCTGAATATACCCGATCGTTTCTTGCATATCCAGCGGTTCCAAATGGGAACGCAAAGCGATTCTCTGCTTCAGTTGTCGGAGCTCGACGGCATCGAGTTTTTCGTCCAGTTCGGGCTGCCCGACCAGCAAAATTTGCAAAAGTTTTCCATTCGTAGTCTCAAGGTTTGTCAAAAGCCTGATCTCTTCAAGAACTTCTGCAGAAAGGTGGTGCGCTTCGTCGGCCACAAGCACTGTCGTCAACCTCTTCTGGTGCCGATTCACCAGGAACGCTCCAAGTTCGAGCAGAAGCCCAGCCTTACTTTTACCTAAAGTCCTCAGTCCCAAGTCTGCCGATGTATACTGCAGGAATTCGAATGAAGATAGATGGCTGTTGAACACATAGGCATAAGCAACATCGCTTCCTTTAAGCAGTTGGAGAAGGCAACGAACCAGCAAGGTCTTACCAGTCCCGACTTCGCCCGTCAGCACTACAAAGCCTTTATGCCGGCGAACTCCGTAGTAAAGCGCTGCCAGAGCTTCGTTGTGTCTGCGAGTCGGAAACAAAAACGAGGGATCGGGACTTATCTCAAATGGGTTGCGGCTTAGCTTGTAGAAACTCTTATACATTGGCGTGTAGCTTACCCTCGGAAGTAGCTGATGGCGGTTCCGGCCAAGATTGAGATGAAGACGAAGCCGGCCGCGACCCGGCCCAGCCTCATTCCCTTATTTTGTGCTCTCTCTTCTTGAATCGTTACTATGGTCGGGATTTCTGAAATTATCGCAACCGGCAGCAGTTTCTTGAGCTCTTCCTCGCTATAGAGTCGATCATCAATTAACTCGGATCCAGCAACTCCCACCGCGCCCAAAACCAGTCCGATGAGCAACCCAATGCCGCTTAACTTTACGCGATTCGGAGAATAGGGTTTCACAGGCAAGCTGGGGGGGTCAAGAATACGGAAATGTTCACCCTGTTGCCGCCGCTCCAAGCTAGTCGCAAGCTCCGAGTCATTTTTCTTTTTCAAAAGTGAGTCGTAGTTTGCTCGCGATTGGTCGTAATTCCGAGTGAGATCCGTGAGTTGCTGTTCTCGAAGCGGCTCCCGGTTCAAGCGAGCCTGGTACTCACCAATCTTCGCTTGTAGCTCTTGAATTGCACGCTCCCGATTTGCTACCTCAACGTGGTTAACCTTCAATTGGCTTTCGAGCTCAACCATGGGGGACATATCTCTCATCTCGGCAGCATCCCTGGGAGCTGCTCCAAAAGCCTCATTCGCCTTGGAGTCGTCTGGTGCGCTCGATTTTAGATTGGCGGCGATTTGCTGTTTCATTCTCTCCGTCTTGGCAATCTGCTCCTTCATTTTGCGAACGTCCGGATGGCGGTCCGTGTAGTGGGAACTAAGATCCGCAAGTTGGGCTTTTAGCTTATCCAGTTCCTGGTCCAGCACTGGAAGGCCGACAGCATTATTGTTACCCGCCTTAGTCGACCTTTGAATTGTGCGGTACTGCCCCAGTAGGGATTCCAAGTAAATGCCCTGCTGCTTGGCTCGGTTGAAGGCGTCCTGTTCAGATCCGAGTTGAGTCTGAAGTCCACTCAAGATCTGCAGATTAGTTTGCAACTGCCCTGGCAGGTCCCCGAGGTGTTGGTCTTTGAACTCCCGCACCTTCGCCTCTTGTGCGGCCAGAGAGCTTCTGGCTACTTCGAGTTGGCTCTGCAGGAACTGAGTCGTATTTTCAGACTGCTCCTGCCGTGCTTCCAGGTTTTCACTGATAAAAAGACTAGTCAGCTCAGTTGTGACTTGCTGCGCGATGCGCCCATTCCGCGAAGAGTAATAAATGTTGAAAGCTGTTAGCTGGTCGGTTCCGGGTGAACGCACCAACTCAATCTGGATATCCTTCCGCATACGCTCGACGACTTCGTCTGGCGTGAACCGCTTACGGTCTCCGGGATAGAGGTTTTGGGCCTCCACGATGCGTAACAGCCGGGTCCGACTGAGAATCTGCTGGGTAATGCTTTGCAATCGATCTTGCAAATTGTCAGGCACATTTGAAACCACATATTGTGAGGGCACTGTCGGCTGTTCAACGAGTATGAGAGTGCCCGACCGAAAGGTGGACGGTAACATCCAACTAATGCTCCACACGGTTATCCAGCCTACAAAAAGCGGAATCAAGAAATACCAACTGCGGCGTCGCACTAAGGCCAGGTAATGCTGCCAGTCGAAAGCCTCTGCGGGTTTCTCTTCAAGTAATTCGTCTGACATATTATCTTCCGAGCGGTCTTTGGAATTGGTAAGAAATGGAAGCCCCCACGCGATTTCGGTCAGGAGCAATGGAGATTGCCGAAATACTGCTGTAGCTCTGATGAAGGTGCGTGTATTCGACCTCGACGCCAATGCGCTCTCCCAGCGCGCGCTTCAGGGATACACGCCCCGCTACTGTGTGGCCCCCGGAACCCGATGACAACACCGCATTTAAAGTATTGTTAATCGCGTAGTTAGCTCCAAAGGCTGCCGTGAGGGTCTTAGCTAATTGCCAGCGGATGGAAGCATCAGCGCTGTTGGACCGAACGGCCCCGGACAAACCGCCGCCCTCGCTGACCCTACGTGAATAGCTGGCGGTAAAGTTAGTATGTACGCTCTGCCAGCCAACACTGGCGCCAGCAGCCGGCGTCCACATACGGAATGGCAATGCGGTGCCACCCTGAGTATCGGAATATTGCGGCCCGGCATAAAAGGAAAACGAGAGGGTAGGTTGGAGATAAAGTGTGTAGAACAAAAGAGCGCCGTGGGTTTGAGTTTCGACTGTGCTAGGGTGCGCGAACAATCGCTGGAATTGATACGTTGCACCGATGTAATGCTTTCCCGAGAGGCGATGAGCATAAAACCCTTCGCCTGCTTGCGCGCTCGAGTCAAACAGTCCGGTAAACTTTTCACGATTCGGGTACCACAACCCCGACAGAGTTCCTTTGGCGCCCAACATCGCGTTCTTGCTAAATTGATAAATCAATTCTAGATTGCCGAAGTTGCTGATCCTGTCGGTGACTGGCGGCACAATCGAATTGTTCGGTGTCTGCACCACACCATAACCCGAACCAGCAGCACTCTGAACGGACAGGCTCAAGGGATTCGATGTCTTTTGAAACGAGTCGTTCAGACTGAATGTCACGTGCGGAGTCAGGCGGTACTCGAGTGCAACTGCAAAATTGTGCTCAGCTTGATTCAACGATGAATCCCGCTGATAAAATGTGAATCCAGGACTATAAGTCAGATCCCATTGAAGTCTAGACCTGGATTGATCGAGTGAAATAGTAGGTGAAACGGAATAGCTGACGTCACTAATTCTCCTACCGCCCGAGGGCAAAATGTTGTCGTCATACGCACTCCCAAAAGTTAACTCTCCGCGCAGGTAATTTGTGCGCGGCGTTTCTGAGACAAAGCCCAAAGAATAACCCTCTCCGCTCACCGGAGTGGGAGCAACCATGCGATCTTCAGTGAGTGCCGGCGCTGCCCCGGACTCCACTTGTGACCACAGAGGAATCGCAGCGAATACCAGAACAGCGGCTAAGTGTTTCCTAATGCACATATACTCATGGGATTATGACTGTATCGCGTGGTTTGAGTTTTACATTCTGCTCGGGATTCTTGCCGGTGATGACTGCAGCGTAGTTGAACGGAAGACGCACCTGGGTACCATCGCCATTCTGCCGGAGTACATAAATCGACTTCTTCTTGGCAAAATCGCGGAAGCCACCGGCAAGCGCAATGGCATCCAGCACGGTGGCAGAGTTGGACAGCAGATACGAACCGGGCTTCGCTATCTGACCAAGAATGTTGAACCGTTGGCTCCGTACTTCCTGAACAATCACTGCTACTTCGGGCTCGGAGATGTAGCTCTGAAGCTTACTGGCAATCTCCGTTTGTAGTTCGTGAGGAGTGCGTCCTGACGCCTGTAGGTCACCCACGAGCGGAAGGGTAATCTTGCCATCGGACCGCACGGGAATGGACCGGGAAATATCGGGCTCTTTCCACACATTGATCGCCAACACATCGTCCGCACCGATCACGAAAGAATCATCGCTCACCTTACCCGAAATCGAATGTGCTGGATTGATCGATTCGTCCTTAGCGGATCCACTCGGTGACGGTGGTTGGGCTAGCTCAGCTTTGTTCCCTGCGTCTTGTGCCCAGGCAACTGCAGCCAAAACTCCGATCGCCAAGATGGAAAACCATCCATGGCAGTGGTCGGTTCGCCGGTCTAAATTGGATTTCGTCATATTCACTCGCAATCTCGCGTGCTTATCTTTTGTCATATACACTAGGCGCAAAACCTGACAGCTTTCGTCTATTCAGCCCCGGGCCATCGCTTCAACCTCTTCAAGGCTGTTGATCACGTAATCCTGTTCTTCTTCTCTCATTTCGTAGAACAGAGGAAGGATGATGGCGGTATCGGCAACCAGATTTGTCTCTGGCAGGCGAACCTCAGATTTCTCATCGCGATAAGAACGTTCGCGGTGAATCGCCATAACGCCGCGTCGCGAGGAGATCCCCTGGTCGAGCAACTCTTGCATTAACTGGTCACGGGTGACAGGAGCATCACTCGTTAACCGAGCCATGTAGGACTGGAAATTGTGACGGCAATTCGAAGGTTCCTGAGGAGGCACGAGCCAGCCAAGCGCTGAGAGTCGTTCAGAATAACGCTGCCCTAATTCGCGGCGTCGACAAAGCATTTTGTCCAAGCGCTGCAGCTGCACAATTCCAATTGCAGCCTGCAAATCGGTCATTCGGTAGTTGTACCCAACCTCCTCATAGCTTTCGATCACTACCCGCGGGGAGCTGTGGCGAGCCAAATCCGACACTGTCATGGCGTGCTGGCGCAGCCGGCGAACTCTCGTCGCGAGTTCTTCGTCATTGGTTGTGAGCATGCCGCCCTCGCCGGTAGTAATGATCTTGCGAGGATGAAAGCTGAAGCAAGCCATCGAGGTCTGTGGTCTTCCTATGCGCTGACCTTGATATTCTGACCCGATGGCGCAAGCAGCATCTTCGATCAGCACCAGGCCGTGACGAGAAGCAATTGCTTTCATTTCGTCGATTGGGGAGGGCAAACCAATCTGGTGAACCAAGAGGATGGCCTTGGTTCGCCCAGTAATCGAGCTTTCGACACACTCGGGATTAAGGTTGTAAGTCGACCGATCAATATCGGCGAAAAGGGGAGTTGCCCCTACATAAGTAATGGCATTTGCAGTAGCGATGAACGAAAGGCTGGGGCAGATTACTTCGTCTCCAGGCTCTACCCCCGCGGCTAGGAGAGCTAAATGAAGCGCAGTCGTGCAAGATGAAACTGCGATGGCGTGAGCGGCTCCCACGTATTCCGCAAAGCGGTGTTCGAACTCAGCAACGCGGGGTCCTTGACTTACCCAGCCGCTGCGGAGCACTTCAGCTACCGCCTCTTCCTCGGCCGGGCCAAAGGAAGGTCGAGCGATAGGAATCGTCATCTGTATTGTGTGACTCATGTGCTCTCCGCAACCAGGACCGGCTTTACCGTTTCCCGCCAGCGAATCAACTCCCGCAAACCTTCTTTTAGGTAAACCTTCGCCTTGAAACCTAACTTCTGCTCGGCCTTCTCTACCGCGGCACGTCGCGACTGGACATTCGCGACCTTTCGTGCACCGCGATACTCGGGTTGTAAAGACGAACCGGTGAGGTGCAAAAGCAGCTCGCAGAGTTCCTTGAGACTGGTTTGAATTCCGGTACCCACGTTGAATACTTCGTCGTTGAGTTCGCTTTGAACAGCAAGCAAATTCGCCCTGGCCACATCACTAACGAATACAAAATCCATTGATTGGCTGCCGTCGCCAAAAATGAGAGGCGGCTTGCCCGCTTCGATAGCGTCAAGCCAGCGGATCAGGACCTCGGTATACACCCCCACCATATCCATCCGAGGACCGTAGACATTGAAATAACGAAAGGCTAGATAAGGCAAACCTGAAGCAGTGTAATAAGCCCTTAACATCTGCTCGCAAGCGATCTTTCCCGCACCGTACATAGTTCGGTTGTTGAACGGGTGAGACTCGTCAATCGGCAGGTAAGAGGGTTCCCCGTATACCGAAGCGGAAGAGGCAGCCACAATCTTTTTCACGCCGTGGCGAACCGCGGACTCCAGAACGTTGAGCGTGCCATCGATGAGGACTGCCACGGCCTCACGGGGGGCTTCCGCACAGCGGGTTATTCTCAACGCGGCCTGATGAAACACATAATCGACTTGTTCGAGAAGCTCATTGACGAGGACGGTGTCACAGATATCTCCTTCAATAATGTTAACCTCGCCTTTTTCGCAAGCATTCGCGAGATTACTTCGGCTGCCACGAACAAAGTTATCGAGTACACGTATTTCGGCTGCTCCTGCATCGACTAACTGGTCAACAATCGTACTGCCAACAAATCCGGCGCCACCCGTAACCAGACAGATCGCTCCCTCGATTCGATTCATTTTCCCTCCAGGGGACCCAGGATATTGATAGGAAGACACGGTCGATCGCGATGGCTCCCGGTCAATCGCACGAATTCAGATCGTTGTTCCATTAATCGTTGCCGCGCGCGGGCGAACTGGCCCGGCCGATGTCAGAATTCTGCTTATCGGTTATACATCCCCTCTGGAGTAGAGGACTCGCGCTGGAACCCCGGCTACGACAGCGTAGTCCGGTACATCTCGGGTAACGACCGCCCCTGCTCCAACAATTGCATGTTGGCCAATCCGGATGCCGGGGAGGATTGAAGCGTTCATACCGACATCCGCCCCATAACCAATCACCACAGGCTTAATGATGAGACTTGTTGTAATGATCGGCACGTCCCGTGGCTGGCCGCTGTGAGTTGAACCTAATACTTTCGCCCCCGGGCCCCAGCCAACATAATCCTCTAGTACCAGATCACGAGCGTCCAAGTAAGCTTGCGGCCCTATCCAAACATGATTTCCAATGCGGCAGGTGCCGTCAAAACGCCCCTGGATCATGGCTTGTGCACCAATAAAAATGTAGTTTCCAAATTCCATCGTCTCTGGGTGTTTTAAGACGACGTCGGGGCCCACCAATAGATTCTCTCCTGCGGCACGACACATGCTGTGCATTAGTACACGTCGCATCAGAAGGCTGAGGCTGTCCTCGCCGCTTCGGTGTGCCGCGAATATTTCCTGTAGTCGCGAGAGGCTGCTTGTCTCTTTCAGCCAGGAGGAGAATTCCCGCTCCCAGACTGGGTCCGCACTGACCTGTTTTGCGCCAAAGGTCGGCGGGACTTCTCTTCCCGTTAAAAGACCCTCTAGGCTGGTAGCCGCGTTATTCATTTATCCTCATGGACGGTCTGGGTTTTATCCAATTCGATCTTTTATATAGCCACCTCTATAACAGCTACTTCACCGCGAATTGGCCTTGCGGGATTGCCTACCACGGTAGCGCCATCGGGAACATCACGTGTGACCACACTGCCCGCTCCCACGATTGCGTTTTCCCCTATCGTCACCCCGCAAAGAATCGTAGAACTGGTACCGATGGATGCCCCACGCCTCACATGGGTCGGCACCACTTGCCAGTCAGCCTCCGACTGTGGCTGCCCATCACTGCTTGTCGCACGAGGGTATTTGTCATTGATGAAAGACACGTTGTGACCGATGAACACATCATCCTCGATGGTGACGCCTTCGCAGATGAAGGTATGACTGGAAACCTTGACATTGTTGCCAATTTGGGCGTTTTTCTGAATTTCTACGAATGCACCGATCCGGCTGTTATCGCCAATCGAACAGCCATAAAGGTTGACAAAGGCGTACAGGGTAACGTTCTGACCCATTCTGACGTCGGGGGCGATCCTGCAATATTCCCTCAATGCAATCTCTTCCTTCCTAAGCCCTAAGTCCCGCGGTGGAGGCGAGCTTCTTATCCGGCGGGATCATGCACCGAAGCGTCTTATCACGAGCAATCACAGGAGAGCGTAATTCGATCGGGCGTCCGTTCTGCTCGATCGACTGCTGCGCTGCTTCCAGCAATCGGACTACACGATAACCTGAGTATCCGTCACTGAGAGGGGCCCGCTGTTCTACGATCGAATGCGCAAACTCCCGCGCCATCAGTCGCAAGGCCTCGGCGGCATCTAAGTTGGGTGCGAGCATGTCGCCGTTCCGGTAACCGGCCAGCAGTCGCTCCCGGTGTTCCGGGTCGTGGTTCATGCTGATACCTTTATCGTAAACTTTCACCTTCTCGGTGGCTTCCATGTCGTCATAGACGATCATTTTCTTGCTGCCACCGACGAGCATTCTGCGAACCTTTACCGGCGCTAGCCAGTTAAGGTGGAAGTGGGCGATCATGTTGCCCTCAAAATGTGCGGTGACGTACGCGATATTTTGAAATGGGCAACCCAGATGTCTCATGCCTGTGGCAGAGATGGAAACCGGATCCTGCTTGCACAGGTGGTCCATGATAGAAAAGTCGTGCGGCCCCAGGTCCCAAACAACGTTTATGTCGCTCTGCACCAAGCCCAGGCTGATTCGGACCGAATCAAAGTAAAGCAGATCGCCCAACTCGCCCGCGTCAACCAGTGCCCTCATACGATGGACCGCCCCGGTATAGAGGAAGGTGTGGTCAACCATCAGGATCTTGCCCTTTCTTTCTGCCAGTTCGATCAACTCGAGAACCTGCGCAGTGCTTGTCGCTAGAGGTTTTTCTACCAGAACGTGCTTCCCCGCCAGCAGTGCCAGCCGCGCGAATGGGTAGTGGGTGGAGACCGGCGTCGCTATCACAATTCCGTGAATACGAGAATCGGCAATCAGCTCGTGAAAGTCTTGCCTCAATTCAACGCTAGGGTGACGGCGTTTTATACGCGCGAGCGCATTTAAATCGAAATCACAGATCGCCGCGACTTCCACTTCATCCAGCTCGGAGAAGTTGCGGACCAGATTTTGGCCCCAATAACCGCAGCCGACGATACCGATTCTCAGTTTATTCATAGCGAAGCTGTCTCCCCTGGGGCAGATAATGGACTTGCTGGAGCATTCAACAAATTGGGAAAGAAAAAGTTTCTCAGTTACAGCAGATTACAGACACAAGATCCAGCAGTAGCCGTAGTCCCCGCTCACGAAATCCCCCTTGCTCCGCTCAGACCCACAGCTTGCATGCGGGCCCGGTGAACGCGGGAAAGAGGTTTTGGTTAATCATCACAAGTGCACGTCGGGATCGGCGACGTTAGAGATCTATGCGTCTCATGGTCGCTACATGTTGCGCACGCTCTGTGTTCAGGCTTGCCTGGAATATCCTGAAAAACGCCGCTATATTCCGTTTCCCGTCAGGGTGACTTTTTGCGGGCTTCCTAC
>JAOAPL010000026.1 GCA_025462925.1 Acidobacteriaceae bacterium | reverse complement strand
TCGCTAATCGTGGCACCGTCTTTTTGGACGAGATAGGTGACGTTGATCCGCTGATTCAACCCAAGTTACTCAAAGTTCTCGAAGAGAAACAATTCAGAAGACTGGGAGAAGTCAAAGACCGCAAAGTCGACATTCGGTTGATCGCTGCTACCCATAGAAACCTGCCTGAGATGATCGAAAAAGGCACATTCCGGCAGGACTTATTCTTCCGGATCAGTACGATTCCAATCCGGGTTCCAGCGCTCCGCGAAAGAGTTGAAGATATTCCTGTCATCGCTGAACATTTGCTTCGACGGATATCCTTGGATGTATTGCGGCCTGATGTGACTCTATCGAGTGATGCCATTAACGCATTGAAATCATATTCGTGGCCGGGGAACATCCGCGAACTGAGAAATACTCTAGAACGAGCAGTCTTACTGGGCAATCACAATGATTTACAACGGGAAGACATTGATTTTCAATTTACTCGAACTCGTTCGGACGAGAAAGCATCGGACTCGAGTCTAGCTGCAGTTGAAAAGATGCATATCACGAGAACTCTCCAGAAATGCAAAGGCGGAATCACCGCAGCGGCCAAAATTCTCGGAGTTTCTCGCGGCACTCTATACAGCAAGATAAAGGAGTTCGCCATAGTTTCTACTGCTCCCGAGATCGAATGAATGTCCTCCGTAAAGGCTGTTTTTCGATTAGAACCGTAGTTCCGCAAATTGACAGGGCTGGGGCAATAAGGCCTATGGTCGGGGCTTGAGAAAGAAATCCTTGCTCTTTCAGGTTCCCTGGACTAAGTCAGTTCATCTGAAGTACTCCTCCCTTAGCACCCCAACCTTAGGAGGTTGCATGTTTGCTCCGCAAAGTCGCTATTCATCGGCAGGGCTGTGACGAGATCACGCTTGCCGATCAGAACGGTACGGATCTAACCGCGATCAGCCTTTGGGAAACAACATGAGGGCCGCGAACACATAAATGATCCACTGAAAGTGCATCAGTGCCCTGAAGACGAGCGCACCGGCAATCCCGTATCCAAGGACCCGATGCTGATATTCGGCCGGATTGTGAAGCTCAGAAAAAACTATGACAAACACAAAGATGTTGTCGATGGATAATGACTCCTCGACAAAATCGGCCGCGTAATATTCAACGGCTGCGCTCCTGCCCTGACCCGATGCGATCCACAACCCGAACGCTAGGCCCATTCCAATCCATAGCACGGCCCTCACACTTCTGATGGGGGCTTTGCTGCGCTCATGTGGCCTTCGGCTCGGTCCGGAGAGATAGGGTTAAATATGTGCTCAAAACAATCGTCCGCTCTTCAGATTTGCTGGTTTGGGCATTGAGGAAGAACATTCCATATCGCAATGGCTGTACACCCCAAAAATTAGCTTCCGAGAACGTCGAGTACCCCGCACGATGCAACGGGTCAGTATATCTGAGTCTGATTAGTCGTTCGCAGGGCCATCCTGTGCAATGAGAAGGGTAGGCGAGCGCGGAAATTTCGCATCTTCAATCGCTGAAGATAGCCATGCGCCCCAAAGTCATAGTGTTGCTGCTGGCGTTGGCTGGTATTGAGCACAGCCAAGTACACCCCCGGCCGACCAGCGTCCTTAAACTATGTGAAGGAGTTGTCATGGCTACACAGGTTGAGGTATTTGAGACCACCATACAAAAGACCAACAGTTTGCTGAAGGACATCGATGCGGAAATGGGCTGGGGCGACCGTCGGAAGCAGGCTTACGCAGGTTTGCGGGCGGTATTGCATGCCCTGCGAGACCGTCTTCCCGTGACCGAAGCAGCAAATTTCGCTGCACAGCTGCCGATGCTGGTACGAGGGTTTTACTTTGAAGGCTGGAAGCCGGAAAGCGTACCCAAGAAGATGCACCGTGAAGAATTCTTGGAGGCAATCAGCCAGCAGTTCCCGTTCGCGGTCAAGGGAGGGATAAAGGCGTTGGTAAATGGCATGATGCGCGCCCTGGCCAAACACATTGATCCGCGTGCTTTGGACGACATTAGAGAGGAGCTGCCAAACGACATTGCAGACTTATTTTGATTCAGGGAAAGTGTGAGTTGTGTAGTTGCAGCCCTCGGTAATGTCACCTGCCGTGCAATTGACAAGGGTGAACTTGGCAGTCCTTCTTCTCTGCCGATTTTCCCGGCAAGGTTTACAATCGAATCCAGCAGCTAAATCCGATTTGGTTTGGGAGTTAGCTATGGCCTATAAAAACACTTCAGTTAACAAGCAAGTCGGGTGCCTTAAGCGGCTGTTAAAAGCCCATACTGTCCTCAGCAAGGCACAAAAGAGAATTGGCAAAACTAAGAAATTATTGTCCAAGAGAGCCTCTCGACAAGAGTGCATTAAGGTTCTTAAGGAGCTTCCCTTGCCAGCCTTTATCTTCAACAGAGATCAACTGGGATTCATCGCCGCCAACTCACAATTTTGCGAGTTACTTGGCTACTCCGAACCAGAGCTAGTTGCTATGCCATGGAAGAAAGCATATCCAGACTATGTCGTCCCCATACTACAAAAGGCTCTGGGCGTGAATGTGCCGAATGGTTCTGTTGAGTGGCTCTATAAGAGAAGTGATGGCAAAACTATAGCCCTGCTTACAAAATGTAGCCGAATAAAGCTAATGTACGAGAATGGGAAATCGAACAGTGTCAGCTTGATCACTATCCTGAGGATACAAGGGGAGAACGAGGTGCAAGCAGTTAAGTACTTCCGGGCCCTGCATTAATCCAATCCGTTGCTTCTTTCCCGCAGCTTGGCGCTTACGCATTGCAATTCGGCCTCCCGATGAAGATCATCCGTATGGCTATGGCAAAGCCGAGCCAATGGCTGCAGTGATTGTCGGACTCTTTCTCGTTGGCGCAGCACTATTCATTGGTGCAGAAAGCATCCAGCGAATACGGGTGCCTCATGAACTACCCGCTCCATTTACGCTGGTGGTGCTAGCCGGAGTCCTTGCTATTAAGTGGGCTCTTCGAGGTATGTCGGCGGCATCGGCGCGGAACTGGAAAGCATGGCCGTCAAGGCAGACGCCTGGCATCATCTCAGCGATGCGCTTACTTCTGGGTTCGCCTTTATTGGCATATCCGTCGCTCTCATCGGCGGCAAAGGATGGGAAGCCGCTGACGACTGGGCGGCGTTAGCGGCGAGTTGC